>CAZWFM010000014.1:0-17035 GCA_964633185.1 uncultured Bacteroidales bacterium
CGGCAACAGTTGATGTTTCAGGAGGATCGGGCCCGTTTGTTTACAACTGGTCAAACGGAGCTACAAGTCAAACTATAAATAATCTGGCCACCGGATCCTATTCTGTTACGGTAAACGATGCCATTGATACCTCCATAACCTCCGTGTTTATCGATGAACCTTTGTATGAACTTTCATCCACTATCGTTGGTACTGACCTTGTCTGTTTCAGGGACAATTCCGGAACTGCCAATCTTTCCATTTCGGGAGGATCACTTCCCTATACATACTCATGGAGCAATGGTACCACAACGGAAGATCTTATTCATGTTGCTGCATCGGATTATTATGTTACGGTGACCGATAAAAACGGATGCCAGGTGATCGATGGTGTTACTATCGATGAGCCCCCGGCCATGGATATAAGTATTTCTATTGATCAGCCGGTATTATGTCATGGCGATATGACAGGTATCCTGACAGCCACTGCAACAGGCGGAACAGGTACAAAAACCTATGTATGGGATGATCCCGGAAACCAAACAGCCCAGACTGCCACCAACCTGGGAGGTGGTTTTTACAATGTGACCGCAACAGATTTGAATGAATGTCCTGTTGTTGGAAATATCCAATTGACAGAGCCTGCCGTATTAACATTAACTCCTGCAAGTTATAATATTTCCTGTGCCGGAGAGGAAGATGGTACAATAATACTCACAGTTAGTGGCGGAACCCCATCTTTTTCTTTTGTCTGGTCGAACAACGAATTTACCCAGAATATTACAGGTCTTGAAGCCGGAATTTATTCGGTTACGGTAACCGATCAGCACAATTGCACCGGTGTTCTTGCCGATATAGAAATCCTTGAACCTGAAGGCACAACACTGATCTCTGAAGACGTTACAAATACATCCTGTTTTGTAACAGAAGACGGGACTATTACGGTTGACGCTACAAATCCCGTGGGAAATCTTACCTTTTCTATTGATGGTATCATATATATGAACAATAATGGAATCTTTTCAAATCTCCCCCAGGGAAATTATGAGATCTGGGTAATGGATGGAGACGGATGTGAACAATTGCTTACTTCTCTGACTGTTGGGGGACCGGGGCCTATAAGTCTTGATACAACCGTAACACATGCTTTGGGAGACCAGGGAGGAAGTGTTATTGCTGTGGCAAGCGGAGGATATGAACCGTACAATTATACCCTGACATCATCAACAACTGAAAACAATAATACCACAGGAGAATTTACCGACCTTGCACCGGACGACTATGAGGTATTTGCAACAGATAACATTTCCTGTCCTTCTGATACATTGTTAGTTACAATTTACCAGCATCAGCAAAGCAATGATCTGATAATCTATGATGCCTTCAGCCCGAATGCAGACGGAAGGAACGATCTGTGGAATATTATAAATATAGGATTGTACCCCGATTGTAAGGTGATTGTGTTCAATACCTGGGGAAATAAAGTATTCAACTCAGACGGATATGCCGAACCATGGGATGGAAAATACCACGGAAAAGATCTGCCTGCAGGTACATATTATTATACTATTGATCTTGGAGATGGTTCAGAAGTTTTATCGGGACCGGTAAGCATTGTCCGGTAATTGTTCTAAATTAGAGTAACTATGCAAAAGTACCTTACTATAGCGCTTGTTCTTTTCCTGTCAATAGAATTGTCAGCACAGCAAATTCCATTACTCAGTCAGTACACTCTGAACCATTATTCCATTAACCCGGCTGCCACGGGAGTGTCGGACGGTTTGCCATTGACTTTTACCTACAGAAAACAATGGGCAGGTATTAAAGGATCCCCTTCTACTCAATACCTTTCGGGAGACATGAATGTTGCCAAATCGATGGGAGTCGGAGCAAAGTTTTTCAATTACCAGGCAGGTCCCTTACGAAAAACCGGAATGGAACTGACCTACAGCTATCACATTGATCTGAATCCCGAAAATAAACTGGCCTTCGGACTATCAGGATTGTTTTACCAGTTTTATCTTGATAAATCCAAACTTACTGTTGAAGATCCTGACGATGATGTGTTTAGCGGTGTAGACAAAATGGTAGTGGCTGATGCCAGCTTTGGTACGTATTTGTACGCAGAGTATTATTATGTCGGTATTTCTGTTCCCCAGTTGTTCAATCGTAACATTGACCTGAAAACCGATAAGGTCTTACAGGAAAAACAAGTTAGACATTATTACCTGTTTGGCGGATATACATTTTTCCTGAACAGGTATTTTACTATTGAACCCTCCCTTATGTTCAAATTTGTTGAAGCCGGTTTATGGCAGGTTGATGTAAATGCACGGGCTGAATACAAAGAAATGTTCTCCCTGGGAGTATCATTCCGGAGTTCGGAGGCTGTAATTGCTCAATTGGGTTTTAAATATGAAGAGTTCTTCATCGGTTACTCTTATGATTTCGCAATTGGCGATTTGCATACTGCAACTTTCGGATCGCATGAAGTTCTATTAATCTACACGTTCCCGAATTTCATTCGTTAGGTTCATATTATCATAGTAAAAAAATATTCTATCCCTTCTTTTTTAAGATCAGAATACTAAGTTTGTATTCCAAATTAAGCTGATATCTTTATGAACATTTTAATACTCGGCTCCGGGGGTCGTGAGCATGCTCTTGCCTGGAAAATCTCACAAAGTAAAAAACTCAGCAGGTTATATATAGCTCCGGGAAACGCAGGAACCGCACAACTGGGAGAAAACGTAAACATTGGTGTTCATGATTTTGAAAATCTTGGCCGCTTTACCATTGAAAATAACATGGATATGGTTGTTGTAGGACCTGAAGACCCGCTTGTTAAAGGAATCCGGGATTTTTTTTATTCCGAGCCGGCACTTAAGAATATACCTGTTATCGGACCCGGATTAAAAGGTGCACAACTGGAAGGTAGCAAAGAATTTGCCAAGGATTTTATGCTAAGGAACAATATCCCTACATCACAACATTTCAGTGTAACAAAGGAAAATTTTCGGGAAGGTCTTTCTTTTTTGGAAAAGATGAATCCGCCCTATGTACTGAAGGCTGACGGACTTGCTGCCGGCAAGGGTGTTCTGATCATAGATTCGCTTGAAAAAGCTGAAAAGGAGCTTGAACTTATGCTTGAAGGAAAATTCGGACAAGCCAGTGAAAAAGTAGTGATCGAAGAATTTTTAAAAGGAATTGAATTGTCGGTATTTGTGATTACCGATGGTATTTCATACAGGCTTTTATCCCAGGCAAAGGATTACAAAAGAATAGGCGAAGGTGATACAGGTTTGAATACTGGCGGTATGGGATGTGTTTCCCCGGTTCCCTTTGCAAACAATGACTTTTTAACAAAAATTGAAGAACGTATTATTAAACCCACAATTGAAGGCCTGAAAAAGGAAAACCTGGATTATAACGGATTTATATTTTTCGGCCTGATGAATTGCAACAACGATCCTTTTGTTATTGAATACAATGTACGTATGGGCGATCCTGAGGCTGAAGTCATCATGCCAAGATTAAAAACTGATCTTGTTGAGATTTTCGAATCTGTTGCCAATAAGGAATTGAACAGACTAACTGTTGAATTCAACGATCAATCGTGTGTTACAGTCATGCTTGTATCCGGCGGATATCCGGAGTTCTATGAAAAGGGGAAGATCATTACCGGGTTGGAAAAAGTAAAAGACAGCATTCCATTTCATGCAGGTACAATTCTAAAAGAAGGAGACATACTTACAAATGGCGGAAGGGTAATATCCATAAGCTCGTTGGGAAATACTTTCAAAGAAGCACTTAAGACTTCATATAAAAATGCAGCCATCATCGAATTTGAAAAGAAACATTACAGGACAGATATCGGATTTGATCTTTAAACCCAAGATATATGAAAATAGGTAACAAGGGATTTTTCAATCCCAAAATCATTAAAGCCGTTGCTTTTACGCTGATAAGCCTTTGCATTATCGGTAGCATTGTATTGTGCATTATGGCCATCTGGGATTATGCCGACAGAGATACACTTTGGCGGATGATAGCTACTTTGGGTGTAATTGGTCTTGGCAGTGCGATCTTTGCATTTATAAACGGTGTGTTTGGAGACTGAAATGCCAAAAAGTTCATGATCACCCAATACCCTAAATTGTTTAACAGTGAGCGGTAATCGGTGATTTGCCAATGACCCTTACTGTGTAATCGTTGAACTGGTAAACTGAATTGGCTGATTGCGGATTATGGATTGTGGATTTCTCACCTCATCAACTTATCAACTTATCAACTCTTCACTAATTATTCATTTTTCATTATTAATTCTTAATTGCACAGTTACACGATTCACCAGTTAAACGGTAACCAGTAAAAAAATAGTCCCTGGTCTCTGGTCTTATATCTCAAATCTCAATCACCAAATCACAATAAATATCCAATGTCCAATATCCAATGTCCGATGTTGAATATCTAACTCCAAAATTCAAAATCGGCAATTTGCCAATACATCAAACAAATCACAGTTCACCGATCACAGCTCACTTTAATTGCAATTAATCCTTTATCTCTTTTAATAATACACTATTTTTGTTCTTTGTGAAATGAAATTTTCCTGCATGGATGAAAAAGCTGTACGATTTTCTGATTATCGGGTCGGGTCTTGCGGGACTTAGCTTTGCACTTAAAGTTGCCAACAAGGGAAAGGTTGCAGTGCTCACAAAAACAGACATTCATGAAACCAACACGTCCTATGCCCAGGGCGGTATTGCGGCGGTAACATATAAACCTGATAATTACGAAAAACATATTCAGGATACTCTGAAAGCAGGTGATGGACTTTGCAACGAAGAAGTTGTACGCATGGTGGTAAATGAAGCACCTGCACAGATTAATGAACTAATAAACTGGGGTACAAATTTCGATAGGGAAAAGAATGGAAAATTTGACCTGGCCCGGGAGGGAGGACATTCTGAATCCCGTATCCTGCATCATAAGGACGATACCGGAAAAGAAATACAACGAGCCCTTGTTGAAAGGGTAAAGCAGCATCCGAATATCGATGTGTATGAACATTTTTTTGCCCTCGACATTATTACCCAGCATCACCTGGGAGTTCTGGTGAAGTGGCGCTATACTAATATTGAATGTTATGGTGTTTATGCTTTGGATATACGGAAGCAAAAGATCGTAAAATTTCTCTCGAGAATCACCATGATGTCCAGCGGTGGAACAGGTAATCTGTACAGTACCACAACCAATCCTGCCATTGCAACCGGCGATGGCATTGCCATGGTATATCGGGCAAAGGGCACTGTTGAAAATATGGAATTTGTACAGTTTCATCCCACCTCTTTGTATAATCCCAATGAACGGCCTTCTTTTCTGATCACCGAGGCTATGCGTGGACATGGAGGGATACTAAGAACAATCGATGGCAGGGAATTCATGCATAAATACGATGAGCAGAGATCTCTGGCTCCCCGAGATATCGTGGCCAGAGCTATTGACCTCGAAATGAAATTAAGGGGTGATGATTATGTTTACCTTGACTGCCGTCATCTGAATGCAAAAGATCTGGTGAAACATTTCCCAAATATCAATGATAAGTGCAAATCTCTCGGGATTGATATAACAAAAGATTATATTCCTGTGGTTCCTGCCGCACATTATCTCTGCGGAGGTATCAAGGTAGATACGGATGGCTGTACAGTTATTAACCGCCTTTATGCGGCAGGGGAAACCGCTTCGACCGGTTTGCACGGAGCCAATCGTCTGGCCTCCAATTCCCTGCTCGAAGCAGTGGTCTACGCCCATAAAGCTGCAAAACATGCCTTTACACATTTTAAAAAGTATGAATTCAACAAGCAAATCCCCGACTGGAATGATCACGGTGTGCGTCACCCCGAGGAGATGGTTCTCATCACCCAGAGCTATAAGGAAGTACAGCAAATTTTCAGTGTATACGTGGGAATTGTACGCTCAAACCTGCGTTTGAAACGCTCACTTGACAGGCTGGAAACGATCTTCCACGAAACAGAACGTCTCTACCAAAAATCGATCCTGAGTGTTCAATTATGCGAACTTCGAAATCTTATCAATGTGGGATACCTGATCATTAAATCTGCCATGCATCGCGAAGAGAACCGCGGTTTACATTATAATATTGATTACCCTCCAACGGATGAAGTAAAAATAAACTTCTGAAAACTTCTTCTCCTTTACATTACAAAATTATACATTCCATGCACTGACATATTTAATGTAGTTACTACATCACGTTTCAATTTCAACACCAATGCATCCCTGATTTATATACTTTTTTTAGTTTTTGATCCGGGAGATTTTCTCCCGGATTTTTAGCCCCACTTGTCTTTTATTTCTTCAAGTATTATAAAAATCTCATTTGGTTCGCTTTCAGTAAGCAATCTCAATCGGATTTCCCTGAAGTTTTCAAACCCTTTAAAATAGCTTGAAAAATGCCGGCGCATTTCATAAACCCCAGCTATTTCTCCTTTTATTTCAATTGATTTTCTGAAATGTAATTTCGCCAATTCCACTTTTTCTGAAACAGTAAGAGGTACTGCTAACTCCCCTGTTCCCAAATAGGTTTTGATATCCCGAAATATCCAGGGAGTACCAACAGCTCCCCTGCCAATCATAATGCCGTCAACTCCATAGGTATTAAAAGCTTCCCCGGCATCTTCCGGTGTAACAATATCTCCATTCCCTATAATTGGTATGTGGATTCTTGGATTGTTCTTCACTTCTCCTATCAGGGTCCAGTCTGCCGAACCTTTATAAAATTGTGCTTTTGTTCGGCCATGAATTGTCAGTGCTTTGATCCCCATATCCTGTAGTCGTTCGGCTATATCCATGATGTTCTTATTCTCTTCATCCCACCCCAATCGGGTTTTTACTGTCACAGGTATTTTTACAGCATGAACAATTGCTTTTGTCATCTCAACCATCAACGGCACATTACAGAGCATACCCGCACCGGCTCCTCTGCGAGATATTTTTTTCACCGGGCATCCGAAATTTATATCAATAAACTCGGGATTTCTTGTTTCAGCTATCTTTGCCGATTCTACCATCGTATCTACAAGGTGACCATACAATTGAATGCCCATAGGACGCTCATAATCGAAAATAACCAGTTTTTCAATGCTTTTTTTGGTATAACGGATCAATCCATCGGAAGAAATGAATTCTGTATACATAACATCTGCTCCAAACTGTTTGCAGATAAAACGAAACGAAGGATCGGTAACGTTTTCCATAGGTGCAAGAAACAAAGGTTTCTCCCCCAATTCTATGTTCCCGATTTTTACCACTGCTTATCTTATCGTGAAATCATTAATTTTGCAGGCAAAATTAGTGATATCTTTTTTCTTCGATAGAATTAATACCTGACTATACCATGAATATCCCTATTCTTAAAGATTTATTTGCAGATGCAAAACCATTTGCAAAATTAATTTTTACATTATTTATTGTATTTACCTGCTATCTCACGGTAAGTCTGATTACAACCCTTATCATCATCTTTGTTTATCACATCCCCTTTGAAGAACTGAACCTTCTTCTTCAAGAAGGTCCGGGCGATTTACACTTATCACTTTTACGGGTATTTCAGATCTCTCAGAGTATAGGCCTTTTTATTGTTCCTTCAATAGTTTTAAATCATTTGATATTTCAAACCGGTGATGGTTTTTTAACCTCCAAAGCATACAATTCATTTTACTCATGGTGGATTGTATTCTTTACACTGATATTTTCCATTCCGGTAATTCATTTTTTCATTGTATGGAACAGTTCCTTTGTTTTCCCCGACCGGTTTTCATTTTTTGAACAGATGCTTCAGAAAATGGAATCTGAAAGAATGATGCTAACAAACAGAATGACTCAAAACATGAGTCTTTCAGACTATTTTATCAATCTGTTTGTAATTGCAATCCTCCCTGCCGTTGGTGAGGAATTTTTTTTCCGGGGTGTGGTGCAAAAGGTATTTATTCAATGGACCGGGAACAATCACTTCTCAATTCTGATTTCAGCAATATTGTTTAGCAGCATCCATCTGCAATTTTATGGTTTTATCCCGCGACTCATACTTGGTGTATATTTCGGGTATCTGTTTTTATGGAGCAGGAATATCTGGATGCCTGTCTGGGCCCATTTTTTAAATAATGCGATGGCGGTAAGTATTATTTTTTTATCAGAAAATATCCGGATGACTATCCCCGGATTTTTCAGTCAGGATACCAATCCTAATCCCTCTGTACTCATTCTGAGTGCTATTATTTCATCTGTTTTGATAATGATTACATATCAGCAATTTAAAAGAAAACACATTGCTTAATGCAATCTAAATCAGGACTTTTTAAGTTCACTCTTTCGGAATACGTAGGAAATCCCATACTCCTCTGCTTTCATCCTTCCTTCTTCTTCAGTAAGTTTTTTAAATGTATCTTCAACTTCATTCCAAATGTCCCTGATAATTTCATTTGCTTCCTTTCTCATACCAGCCAAATGCTCCTGTGCACGTTGGTAGTTTTTCTGTAAAGTTTTTTGAAATTTATAAGCATCCAGGAATTGTTCATAACGAACCCTTACCACGGCAATGGTGGGATTTGTAATCTGACTGAGGGCTTTCGCTTTTCGAAGGTTTTCCCCATGGATTAATTTCTCACCCCATTTGATCAGATCTGCCTCCGAATTTAATACCGGTAACTTATGATAGTCATCATGCATACCGAAAAAACTTCGTTCATTTTCAGAAAGATCACCACGGGTAATTGCCATATTTACTACCTGGATAAAATGAGAAATGTACATTTTAGCCTTTTTCTGAACTCTTAAATAATCTTTATTTTTCTTAATCTGATTCGAATAAGCCTGCTTTGTTTCGTATAATGCTTTTTCAAAAGAAGGAAGAAAAGACTGTATCCGCCTGAAAGTACTTTGAG
Source organism: uncultured Bacteroidales bacterium (assembly GCA_964633185.1). Classification (GTDB taxonomy): domain Bacteria; phylum Bacteroidota; class Bacteroidia; order Bacteroidales; family UBA10428; genus UBA10428. The sequence goes on from CAZWFM010000014.1 coordinate 8,946, forward strand.
TAAATGCTAGTTTAAACGGTGGAATCTCCCTTCCTTTTTCAAAGGCTATTGTTAAAGCTTTACGACGCGCTGCATCTGTATTTGGTAAGCGACGATATGGCATATTAAATTTTTACTAATGAAAAACTTATACTTTCCATGCTATATGCGAAGATACAAATCATGATTTAATATACAAGCCTATTCGTAAAAATAAATATTCTGTATTTTCTAATGGCCCCCTTCAGGTTCTTTTTAAAAAGCATTGATTATTCATATTTATTTTTTATTTCCTCATACAAATAAACTAACTTACAGGAAGAGCCTAATAGCATGAATAGTTATGAAAGTGAAAGATTATATTGTAAGACGTCAGGTTCTGATGGAGCAGATTAAGACAGGAATAATATTATTGTGCGGTAACAATTCAGTTCCAAGGAATTATGCCGGGAATCCATACCCATTCAGACAGGATAGTACGTTTTTGTATTATACGGGAATAGATTTTCCGCACTGTTATTTAATAATAGATTGTGATAAGGATGAAGAAATACTCTTTGGGAATGATCCTGGCATTGATGATCAGATATGGTGCGGGTCTCAAAAAAGTATGCGCCTCATAGCTGAGAATTCAGGAATACGTAAAGTTCTTCCTGTTTCGGAAATATTTACTAAAATATCTCATTCCATTCAGAATAAGCAAAAAATCCATTATTTGCCTCCATATCCTTATGAAAGACAAATTTTTCTTTCAGAATTACTCAATACCAAGGCATCGGAAGTTTTAAAAAACTATTCAGTTGAATTTATTCAGGCAGTAATTAATCAAAGATCTGTAAAATCAGAGCAAGAAGTATATGAGATCGAAAATGTATTAACAACAGTTACCGGACCAATGCATTTGAAAGCTATGGAAATGGCACATCCTGGTGTTTATGAGTATGAAATTGTAGCCGAAATGAATAAAATTATAAAGGAACATAATCTTGATTATGCTTATTCTCCAATTTGTTCAGTACATGGTGAAATACTGCATAATGAGTATCATAGAAACAAACTTAACAAAGAACAGCTATTATTAATTGATGCGGGTGCAGAGAGCACCCTGCATTATGCTTCAGATATTACGCGTACGTTTCCTGTTGGTGGCCGGTTCACCACCAGACAAAAAGAGATTTATGATCTGGTTCTTTCTACCGAACAAAATACTATTGAAATGATAAAACCGGGAATCCGGTATTTTGAACTTCATAAGGAAGCTTCCGTTCAAATCACAAGAGGACTAACTGAACTTGATCTGATGAAAGGTGATCCTGAAGAGGCAGTGAAAGATGGAGCCCATGCATTGTTTTTCCCGCATGGGTTAGGTCATATGATGGGACTTGATGTACACGACATGGAAGATCTGGGAGAAAATTTCGTTGGTTATGAAAAAAATACTGTGCGAAGTAGTCAGTTTGGCACAGCCTACCTCAGACTGGCCAGATCCCTTCAAACCGGTTTTGTCCTAACTGTGGAGCCCGGTATATATTTTATCCCCACGCTTATTGATCTTTGGCGCTCAGAAAAGAAATATGAAAAATATATTAACTATCCAAAAGTTGAGACGTATAAAAATTTTGGAGGAATTCGTATAGAGGACAATGTCCTTGTCGAATCAAAAGGCTGCAGAGTTCTTGGCAGTTCAATTCCTAAATCCCACACTGAAATTGAAAACCTTATAACACTGAAAGAATGATTTATATCATTAAACTCAGTAATAAAAACTATTTAGTTTTTAATTAATTTAATATAGTTATCTAACAGCTTGTTAATGAATAAAATTGAATACAAAATCCTTATTGCTGACGATTCGGAGTTGTCTTTTAAGATTATATCGGAAGTTCTTGAAATACTGGGTAATAAAGTTACCTTGTATTATGCAAAAGATGGGAAAGATGCTTGTGAACAGGCAAATAAAATTATTCCCGATTTAATTATTATGGATGTATTAATGCCAGTGATGGGTGGTATTGATGCTGTAAAAAAGCTTAAAAAAAACAGTCTGACATCTGAAATACCCATTATTGTCCTGTCGGCTACTGAAAGTCTTGAAAGAGCATATCAGGTTGGCGCAAATGATTTTATTTTAAAACCTTTCAACAGATTTGAGTTACTAATTAAAGTTAGATCTGCGCTTCACCTGGTTCAAAAAATAAAGGAAATAAAACTGCAAAAATCTCAGCTGGAAAAGAACCATCTTGAAGTTACTCAACAAAGAGATAACATAGCCTTGCAAAAAAAGGATATTGTCGATGATATCCGATACTCAAAACGAATTCAAAAAGCCATCTTCCCTACCAATGAATATATGCAAGAAACCATTCCCTGGCATTTTATATTGAATATGCCCCGCAATATAGTGAGTGGTGATTTCTACTGGGCAGGCAGAATCGAAGATCTGAAAATGGTAGCTGTTGGTGATTGTACAGGGCATGGTATCTCAGGAGCATTTATGACCATGGCTGGAATAGCTTTTTTAAATGAAATACTTAGCAAAAAAATAGCAGTTAAGGCACATGAAATATTGTTTGAACTCAGAAAACTGGTAATGAAATTACTAAAACAAAAGGGGGAGGAAGGTGAAGCAGCAGACGGTCTTGATATTTCTTTGGTAATTATCGATGAGAAAAATAAAAAAATACAATTTGCCGGAGCTAATAATCCGTTTTATCGAATTGCAAATGGTGAATTAAATTGCATTAAGGGTGATCGAATGCCAATAGGTATACATTTGAATTTTGATAAACCCTTTACAAATCACGACATTGAAACGAACAAAGGAGACTTGATCTATCTTTTTACAGATGGATTTGCAGATCAATTTGGAGGACCAAAAAATAAAAAATTCAGGTACAAGCAATTTCAGGAACTTCTGCTTAAAATACATAAAAAGGAAATGGATGAACAAAAAGCAATACTTTCCCGTACAATAGCGGACTGGATGGGTGATAACGAACAAATAGATGATATTTTGATACTTGGATTTAAGGTATAGCAATGATATGCAGTAATTTTTAAGCAGATAAGAATGAAGATTTTTAACCACCTTATCAGAAAGCATAAGATCGAAGGAATGTTGATTTGTTCACTGCTTTTGTTATTTATGACTGCTCTTTCTCAGGGAGAAATTGATACAAAATTGCAGGAGAATGATTCAAAAGCTGAACAATACCTTGAGGAAGGAAAAGAAAATGCTGCAGCCCAGCTTTTCAATCAATCTGCATATCTGCTGCGTAGTGTAAATCGCCTGGAAGAGGCAGCAATCTATTATCAAAAAGTACTTGAAATTAATGCCCGGTTGGGAAATCGTCGGGGCCAGATGATATCTCACAATAGCCTGGCTATGGTCTACCTGGAAGCAGAAAATTACCAGAAAGCGATCTTTCATCTTAAGAAAGAACTTGAATTCCGTAAGCAGATAAACAATAAAGCAGAAATAATTAATGTTCTTGCGAACATTGCTCTTGCTGAAAATGAGGTTTCGAGTTTTGATAGTGCAATTGAACACATTGAACAGGCTATTAGCCTGTCAAAAGAATTAAATGATTTAACACTTTTAAAGCGATGTTACGGCGTTGCTTTTGATATCTATGAAAGACTGGGAAATGATACAAAATCTCATGAATATTTCGAATTGTATTCGGCAATTGACCGTAAACTGAAAGAACAGAAAATGGCTGAAATAACCGATGAAGCAGAACGCAAAGTCACCATAGCGGAATCGGAAAAACACATTACACAAAAAATATTGAGTGAAACGAATGAAGAACTTGAAAAAACTGTTTCAACGCTTCAGCAGGTTGAAGAACTTACACGTGAACAGAAAATGGAAATTGAACTTAATGAGGCAAAAATAAATGAACAAAACGCACTTCTTAAAGCAAAACAACTTCGCGAAAGATATTTAATAACCGGGCTTATTGCAACAACACTCTTTATTCTGGTTCTTACATTTTTGATTTTGAAAATTGTAAGAGCAAACACAAAAATCAATCAACAAAAGCTGAGGCTGGAAAAACAAAACAAGGAAATCAAAGCAAGTATACGATATGCAAAAACTATACAACAGGCCATTTTACCGGGTGACAATGAATTAGAAAAGCAATTTAAATCCTTTATAATCTATATGCCAAAAGATATCGTTTCAGGAGATTTCTACTGGATATCGACACAAGAAAGTGGTAAAAATACAATCGTTTATTTTGCTGTTGTGGATTGTACCGGTCATGGCGTTCCGGGTGCATTTATGTCGATGATAGGAAGCAGATTGCTCGATGAAATAGTGAATGAAAAGATGATCAGCTCACCTTCCGAAATATTGGCTTTATTGAATACTATGGTTCGTAATGCACTAAGACAAGAAGAAACAGACAACAATGATGGAATGGATTTAGCTCTATGTAAAGTTGAAATACATCCTGACAGCAAAAGGAAACTTACTTTTGCCGGAGCGAAAAGGCCTCTTTATATTATAAAAAATACAGAAAACAAACTAATTACTCACAGAGGAGATAGAAAATCCATCGGAGGCTATAGTCTTTCTAAAAAAGAAATCAAATTCACTGATTTTGATATCGACATGGAGAAAGGAGATATGGTATATATCTTTTCTGATGGAATTATTGATCAGAATAGTCCCGATAGAAAAAAATTCGGACGTGTACGCCTTGAAGAAGCTCTTATTGATTGTGCAAAATTAGATCCGAAAGAACAGAAAAGAATTATTGAGGAACGACTGAAAGATTATATGCAAAATGAAGAACAACGAGATGATATTACACTTGCCGGTCTAAAAATAATATGATAATGATTCACATTGAGTATCCTGAAGAAAATATTATTTGTTATCACGGGCCAATTAATATAGACCTGGTTTCATTTGCCAGCAATTATATTAAAAAATATATTGTTGCCGATGCTTCAGTCGTTGGCAAAATCTACAAAGTCTTTATTGAGCTTGCTCAAAACGTCTCATATTATTCTGCAAGACAATACAGCAAATTGCGTGCGTTCGGGTCAGGAATTGGTTGGTTAAGAGTGGATGAAAAGGAAGATCATTTTGCAATTTCAACAGGGAATGTAATACAAAAAGAACATGGCCCTATACTTGAAAAACACTGCACAGAAATAAATTCTTTATGTGAAGATGAATTGAGAGAGTTAAAAAGAGTTACCAGAAGCCAGGCAGGAATTCGTGACATTGGTGCACATATTGGTTTAATTCAGATGGGATTAATTACAGGCAATCCCTTAAATTTAAACATTGAATCGCAGAGTGAAAATCACTCATTCTTTACTATAACAACCAAAGTGAATAAACGCTTAAACAAAGAAATATGAAAAATTTAATTGTTGATGCAGTTCCGGATTCTCCCTACTATCCTGAGGTAAATTTTAATTCAGAAACCGGCATTTGTGAATTAATCGGTGAATCGTATATGGAAGAAGCATATAAATTTTTTACCCCTTTATTAAACTGGTTAAAAGAATATACTCTTGAATTAAACAAACCGGTAACATTGAATTTAAGACTTACCTATTTTAATACAAATTCTTCCAGATTGCTGCTTGATATGCTGGATATTCTTAAAAAATCACAGGAAGCAGGTAATGAAGTTGAAATCAACTGGTTCTATGAAGAAGATGATCCCGATGTAAAAGATGAAGTCGAAGATTTTGAGATAGAAACCGGACTGCAGATTAAAATGATCCCTATGGAATAGAAGAATTGCATTATTCCAATATCCTGTTTACTGTCATGAAAAATTAAGTCGCCCCGGAATTTTTGGTCTGTTCTAATTGATTTGCTTAACCTTATTTATTCATGAATTTCATTTACTAAATCGGGTTAATCCCGGCAATTGTCGGGACAGGCTCTGCTTTGGCACAGAAAATTCTTAGAATTTATGAATAAGGCAGGTTAAAAAATTTTAGCGTTAAAGAATTCTCTGTTCATTCTTGCAATGTGCGTCAGAGATATTTCTTTTGGACATTCAGCTTCACATGCCCCTGTATTTGTGCAATTACCAAATCCCAGTTCATCCATTTTAGCAACCATTTTCTTGACTCTTTCCTTTGCCTCCACTCTTCCCTGAGGTAACATGGCAAACTGAGATACTTTTGCTGATACAAATAACATAGCTGAAGCATTTTTACATGCAGCAACACAAGCACCACATCCAATGCATGCTGCCGCATCCATTGCAATATCGGCATTTTTTTTAGGAATCGGAATGGCATTGGCATCAGGTACTCCGCCGGTATTTACTGAAATATACCCTCCTGCTTCTATAATTTTATCGAAAGCGGAACGGTCAACAACAAGATCTTTAATTATGGGAAATGGAGTTGCTCTCCATGGTTCTACTACAATGGTATCACCATCTTTGAACTTGCGCATGTGCAACTGACACGTAGTAATTGCATCATCCGGACCATGAGGACGTCCGTTAATATACAAACCGCAAGTACCACATATCCCTTCTCTGCAATCATGGTCAAAACATACCGGCATCTCAAATTTGTCTATAAGTTGCTGATTCAGAATATCAAGCATTTCCAGAAAAGATGAATCAGGTGATATGTCGGTTACTTTGTATTTTTCAAATCTTCCTTTAGCAGAAGCATTTTCCTGTCTCCAGATTTTTAGCAAAAAATCCATCTTATAATTGATTTTCGGTTTTATTTTTTATAATTCCTTGTTTGTACCTTGATGTCTTCATATTTCAACGATTCCTTATGCAAAACAGGCTCTTTATCTTCTCCCTTGCATTCCCAGGCCGCAACATACATATACTCTTTATCATTGCGAAGAGCTTCTCCTTCCTCAGTTCGATGCTCACTACGGAAATGACCTCCACAGGATTCTTCACGATTCAGCGCATCTCTTGCCATTAACTCTCCAATTTCAATAAAATCTGCAACTCTTCCTGCTTTCTCAAGTTCAGGATTCAAATCGTTTTTTTCTCCTGGTATTCTTATTTTCTTCCAAAATTCTTCACGCATTTCTTTAAAATCCTCAACCGATTTTTTTAAATCATTTTTATTCCGCGACATGCCAACAGTATCCCACAGTTTTAGCCCGAATCTTTTATGAAATTGATCCACAGATTTATCACCGCGTACATTCATTAATTTTTCAATGCGTGAATTAACTGCTTCCTCTGCCTGAACAAATTCAGGCAGATCAGTACTCATTCGCGGAGTTAATATTTCATCCGCAAGATAATTCTGAATAGTATAAGGAAGAATAAAATAACCGTCAGCCAATCCCTGCATAAGGGCAGAAGCACCTAACCTGTTTGCTCCATGATCTGAGAAATTAGCTTCGCCAATAGCATATAAGCCCTGAATAGTTGTCATTAATTCGTAGTCAACCCATGTGCCTCCCATAGTATAATGAATAGCAGGATAGATCATCATTGGAGTTTTGTATGGATTTTCATCATTAATCTTTTCATACATCTGAAACAGATTCCCATAACGCTGTTCTATTACCTCTTTCCCCAGACGATTTATAGCATCCTGAAAATCAAGATAGACAGCCAAACCCGAACCAACTCCAAACCCAGCATCACATCTCTCCTTTGCAGCCCTTGATGCAACATCTCTCGGAACAAGATTGCCAAAAGCAGGATACCTGCGTTCCAGATAATAATCTCTATCCTCTTCCTTCAAATCAGCAGGCTTCAGTCTTTTTTCACGTATTGACTCTGCATCTTCTTTCTTTTTAGGTGCCCAGATGCGACCATCATTCCGTAAACTTTCACTCATCAGAGTGAGTTTGGATTGAAAATCTCCATGAACGGGAATACATGTAGGATGGATCTGAACAAAAGAGGGATTTGCAAAAAATGCTCCTTTTTTATAGATCTGCCAGATAGCGCTCCCATTTGACCCCATGGCATTTGTTGAGAGAAAGAATGCATTTCCATATCCTCCACTTCCAATGACTACTGCATGCGCAAAATGACGTTCTATCATTCCTGTTATCAGATTACGTGTAATAATTCCCCTGGCTCTTCCATCAATGATCACCACATCAAGCATTTCATGACGAGGGTATATCT
>CAZWFM010000015.1:0-16732 GCA_964633185.1 uncultured Bacteroidales bacterium
TCCGAAATTCAAAGTTATCGAGAATTTCTTTTCTGTATTCTCTACCAGCTTTAATCGTAAATCCGATACTTGAACGAGAAGTGTTAAGACTATCATCAGATTCAGCAGTACTATGATTGCCATTAAGCAATAAGGTACTAAATCTCCATAAAGATTTATCCGTACCGGTCTTATAGGTTAATCCAAAGTTGTTGAAACTATTAAATGCTATTCCAACTTCATTTTGTTTGTTTTTTTCCTGTGCTATGATACATAACGGCATAGCAAAGGCTATAAAAATCATGAATGATCTTTTCATTTGTCTTGAATTTAGATGAATAAATTGTATTTATAACAGGACGTCCGATTTGATCAAATCAAGTATCGTGCCACAAATTGATCACCTTTCAGGCATATAAACACGGGTTTATTCATCTCCTTCTGCCCAAACCTCTTCCGCCAAGAAATCCCCAACCACCACTTCCGATCAGGAATCCCAGTCCGTACCATGCTCCATTGTTATTGGGTGCATAAATTGTTACATCGGTTCTGAATAACGATCCCACCAGGTCGACCGGTGCGATGATCCCATGCCACAGACCACTCCAGAATCCGTATGTACGACCGTCCAGGCACCCTAATACGCTTTCATTGTTAGAACATGCAGTAAGAAGCAATACAACCAAAAGAAGAATTGCTAATTGTACCATCCATTTCTGTTTCAAAGTATGTGTCATATATTTTTCTTTAAAAGCTTAACTATCTGCCTGTTCCTCATCATCCTTTCTGCGCAGTTGATTTCCGAGGGGCCCCCAAATGAACAGCAAATGAAACGCTATGCCACCAAGAAGTACATTATACATCGGGGTTCTGTAGGGTGTGCCTTTCAGTATAACCGACGAGGCGATCAGTACGGCACCCCATACAAGGGCACTGGCCAGGATAAAATAAGCTGTTTTGTTTTTGTTCATTGTGAATTGGTTCTGATTAAACAATCATGTTTGCCGGGTTGAATCTCACAGAAATGCAATTTAAAAAATAAAAGTTAACTTTTGGCAAGGACAACCTATAACTCATTGAAATAAAACTTTGTCATGTACTATTTACTACCCGGAAAGAATGGATTTCCTGATCAGGAAATCTATCCATCTTTGAGGGAATTTCGCGAGAAAAGAGATCTTTGCATTTTTGTTGATACTGTATATTCTTTTCGGTTTTTTTGCTGTTAACGCTTTCATTATCAGCCTGGCCACTTTCGAAGGCTCAATGGTCCTGCCCACTTCCTTTTGGGCCATTCCGGTAAATTTTTCAAAATCCTCCCTGTAGATGCTGTTATTATCCGGGATTTTTGCCGAACCTACTTCATGCAATAATCCGGTGTCAATTGCCCCCGGTCTTATGAGGATAAGATCAACACCACGCAGGCCGAGTTCCTGTCGCATGGCAATACTGAATGATTCCAGGGCAATTTTTGTGCTTGCATAGGGTTGAAAAAGTCCTGAGAGACGTACATTATCACTGCTGATCTGGATAACCCTTCCTTTGTTTTGAACCAGGTCGTTTAAAAAGGCTGAAACCGTTAAAACAGGCCCGTATGTATTCACTTTTACGATTGCATCAAGATGAGCTTCATCTGCTTCGGAAATCGGAAAAAACCTGGCAATACCGGCATTGTTAATGATGTACTTGACGCTGATTCCCAGTTTATGAATACTATCGCGGACTTCTTCAATTGATCTTTGTGAACCGACGTCCATAAGCATTCCAACAATGGTGTGATGGTCTTTATGAGCATTTAGAATTTCAGGTTTTTTATCTGCAGCAACAATGCGATCTATATCTTTAAGCTGCATTGCAGCTTCAACGAGGGCATGCCCCAATCCGCCAAGGGCCCCGGTAATTAAAATTCCTTTTTTCATTTGACAGAATCACCTCCTTTAATAAACTAAGTATTACTGTAAGATTACTTTATAGCTTGCAGAAATCCCAAAAGGTCATAAATCATCAAATTTAACATTTCTGTCATTATTCAGGCAATTAATATATTCCGGTACTGTCAACACTTAAGATCTTGCAGTATATATTATCCCCGTTGGTTCGTGTAATCACGTCTTGTGAAAACGCTGTGTTTGACAATAACAATAAAAAGATAAAAACTGTCAATACTTGTTTCATAGGCAAGTTGTGAAATAATTAACGGTAACGATAGTATACAGGAAAACACCGGAAAAAGTTATAATGATATACTATTGTGCCCGTTTAATCCCGGGACTTTCGTACAATTTTTCCTGCATTCCCAGCATTTTTTAATTACATATTCCCTTTCAGTTTTGTAATTTGAAAACGGCCTGCAGTCTTTTTGAATTACCGTATCGCCGGTTAAGACATGCTGCGGACAGGAGTCAATGCATATGCGGCAACCTTTTGGACATACTTCATACCTGGCAAACGGGTCGGATTCGTATTTTTCTTCGGTCAACAGAAGCTATTCAGCACCGTGCTTAAATACAACTTCTTTTACAGCTTCCTTTGAAATCACATCTCTTTTTTTTGAGAAGTTCTTTCAAACAGAAATTGGGGTGTGCAAGATACAAAAGATATGGAATTATTGCATTCATAGAGCATCAAATTGTAACTAACGTCAGTTATAAGAAATTGTACTTATATTTCAGCAATAAACTTTCAGCTTCATGATACCTGCCCGCTTCAAAACAGATATCTGACAGCAATATTTCCAGTTTTTCATTGCCCGGGTATTTTTTTAGCCCTTCTTTTGCTATGTTTAATGCAGTATCTGAATTTCCTTCATTTTCTAACAGCAAAGCATACCGGAAAAAATCATCATCTGTTGATAAGTTTTTAGAATATTGTTCAATGCGGTTGATCTCATTTTGCAGGTACAACAGTTCATAATTTACCTGAGCAACTGCAAATTTCCCTCCTGTAAGCAGGATGAAAAAAAAATTAGTTTTTTCATATTAAAATAACTGATCATGCATAAAACTTCCTGTTTATTCTTCAACAATTAAGCCAAGTTCTTTCAAATGTGCTTGAGCTTCATCCAGTGTTGCAAATACATGAGTTTCCCAGCAGGAATCTGCCAGGGCTTCGAGGTATTTATCAACATACGGTGAATACGCCGGATTACCGAATACAATGATGTGCTGCTTTTTAAGATGATAATTGGAGGCTGCTTTATCCATTTTGCCAATCAGTTGAGCTTGATGCATGGTGATCTTATGTGCTTTTACTCCGGTAAAATCATTGATCTCATATTGTAATGAGTCATATCGTGTGTCCCCCAAAAGTCTTCCCTGCACGCTGATCAGGTCCTGAAAAGTAAGTACTTCCAAATACCGGATATAGACACCATATGCATGCCAGGTAAGTTGGTAGGCCATAAGTAACCAATTTGATGTAAGGTTCTATTCGCTGATCAGATATCTCCGAAAAAGCCGGTTATCAATGTTCATTCAACCACGCGCCGAAGCCTGATCTGGTTTAAATATACAAAAAAAATCATACCTGTTCATAAAAGATTGTCAACAATCCTTTTTATGCGGGACCAATTCCCTGTGTATTACGTAATATATAATGAAATATCTACCCGGTTAATATAGTTTCAGACCAATGCCCTCAATAGTTCAATGCATGTATGACCGGTTTAATATAAGGCATTGTAACGGTTTTGTTGTGAATTGTATACGGATTTCATACGGATTATTATCTGATCATCCCATACATTTTGTTTCTTCCTGTCATTTTTATAAAATAATTCAGCCGGGTTTTAAAGATATCAGGCCTGATACGCGCACTATCAATCCATCCCACACGCACACGTTTATAATGTTCCGGAAACCGATTGAAGTTTTTCCACACGATTTCATCCTTTTGTAAAGCATTCAAAATATCTTTCGGAATATCAAATGATCCGAATAAGGAATAATGATCTTCCGTGTTCACTCCTTCCCCCAGGTGATGATCAATACTCTCTATTCCTGCGGGCGTCATCCTGCCAGCTTTCACCATTTGCCTGATCCGTTCCTTATTTGCTTCGGACAGCCGACTTTTTTTCCTTCGTGGTGAAAATCTTTGTACGTAGCAACGTTCATCAACCGCTTTCACCGTACTATCAATCCAGCCAAAGCATAAAGCTTCTTCCACTGCATCATTATAAGGAATGCGGGATTTACCGCTGCCTTTCTTGTAATAGATCAGCCAAATTTCCTTTGCACTGGTATGGTATTTTTCTAACCAGTCTCTCCACTCTTCTCTGTTTTTAACATAGATCTTTTCCGTAATTTCCATGGAGTAAGAGTTTTTATTCAGATCATCTCCGGGCACAAACTGATCATCTGCTAAAACAACCTTTGCAGCATCTCTTTCATTTCTTTATAATCAGTAGTTACAGGAAAATCAGGGTAATCATCTATAACGTTTTGGGGTGGTTTGTAAAGAAATGCCTTATCGGCTTCCTCAAGCATAGTCACATCGTTGTAAGAATCACCAAAGGCTATCACCGTATATGCCAGACTCTTTAAAGCCTTTACCACCTGCCTTTTCGGATCTTTCTGCCGGAGTTTGTACCCAACAATCCGGTTGTTTTCATCAACCTCGAGTGAATGGCAGAATAAGGTTGGATAATCAAGTTGTCTTATCAGTGGATCAGCAAACTCAACAAATGTGTCAGATACAACAATCAATCTTGAAACAGATTTTATCCAGTGAATCATGTCCAAAGCCCCATCAAGAGGTTTTAAAGTACTTATTACTTCCTGGATATCTTTAAGTTTCAGGTTGTGCTCATCGAGAATTCTCAAGCGACAGGTCATTAGCTCATTGTAATCTTTAATATCGCGCGTAGTGAGTTTCAGTGCATCTATTCCTGTTTTTTTTGCTACATTAATCCATACTTCGGGAACCCAAACACCTTCAAGGTCGCAACATACAATATGCATAGAATATTCAGTAAGTGTGATTAATAATTCGATTTCAGGTATTGTCTGAAAATATCGTAATTGTTTTCGAGTTTAACAAATTGTTCTTCTTTTTCTTCCAGTCCAACCAAACTTTCAGGCAATTCCGGATCAAAGCCCAGGATATTTTGAATTTCCAAAGGAAATTTCGCCGGATGAGCTGTTTCAAGGCATACAGCAACCTGTTCTGCTTTGTGATCTATAGGAACAAAATTAAAATAATGACGAAGTCCCGCCCAGCCCACAGATCCATGAGGCTCCAGAAGCACACCATGTCTGTCATATACCATTTTTAAAGTATCAAGGGTTTCTTTATCATCAATGCTTATTGTAAACATATCCCCTTTCATGGCTTTCATGTCGGGCGATTGAATTACTTCGCCTTTTTCATTCATCACTCCTCCGTAAAGAGCTACAATACGTGCCATATTGCTCGGATGTCCCACATTCATTGCACTTGATATACAATTCAGGGAAGGAATAATGGTTTTGTAATTTCCACTTTTAAAATATTCCGGTACCTCATCGTTCTTGTTTGTAGATACCACAAATTTTTTTACGGGAAGTCCCATTTTATATGCTATAAGACCACCCATCAAATCACCAAAATTACCCGATGGCACAGAAAACAGTATTTTTTCTTCTCTGGTAATATCACATAAGCGTGAGTATGCATAGAAATAGTATATACTTTGAGGTATAAGCCTTCCGATGTTGATAGAATTTGCTGATGAAAGATTCAGAGAATTCAATTCTGCATCATTAAAAGCCATTTTTACAAGGGCCTGGCAATCATCAAATTTGCCATCGATGGAAATGATCTGCACATTTTTATGCAATGTAGTCATCTGCTTCCTCTGACGTTCAGTCACTTCGGTCTCCGGAAAAAGTACTACCACCCTGATGTTATCCAGACCATAGAACGCATTGGCAATTGCACTGCCCGTATCCCCTGATGTAGCAGTCAGAATAAGAAGATTATTGTTTTCCCTTTTCAGAAAATATTGCATAAGGCGCCCCATCATTCTCGCGGCAAAGTCTTTAAAAGAAGCCGTTGGACCCTGATCGAGATGCATAATGTATTTTTTATCATATACATTTTCCAGTGGTACATCATAGTTATAAGCATCTTTAACCAGTTCAAGCAGTTCGTTGTCTTCAATTGCGTCATACAGATATTTCCGTGTAATCTGAAAAGCGATCTCATAATATTCCATGTCTTTAAAAGATCCTATTTCCCTGCCTGTAAATACCGGTATGGATTCGGGCATATACAATCCCCCATCAGGTGCGAGTCCTTTAAGCAGTGCTCCTTTGAAGTCAATCTTATCTGCTGTCAGATTTGTTGAATAATACAATGTTTGAGACATTCATCAGCCATTTTTCATTAACAATTCAAGATACTCATATTCCGAACTGCCAAAGTTATGAAATGATTCCAATTTCAAGTCGGCAATGTTGTCCTTTGTATCCTCCGGTTTGGGATCGGCTAATAATGCTACAACTTTCATTTCTGCAGCTTTTGCCGCTAATATTCCGTTTACAGAGTCTTCAAAAACGACACAAAACCGCGGATTAATATTTAGTTTACGTGCTGTCGACAGGAAAATTCCGGGATGAGGCTTCCCCTGAGGTTCATCATCTCCTGAAAAAAGAAGATCGAAATACAAATCCAGTTGATGAATCCGAACAACATGTTTTATCAGATGCATACTTGATGAGGAGGCAACTGCCAATGGCAATCCCTTGCTTTTTAAAAATTTCAATATCTCAATTGCCCCGGGCATCATCCTTCCTTTCTCAAGAATAAGTTCTTCTGCCCTTGAATTTATCTGACCGGCCAGTTGATCCGGAGACATGCCATCAAATTGCAAATTATTAAGCCAAAACTTTACTGCATCCAGTGTGGGTAATCCCCTCGCATCTATCAGTTTTCTCTCTGATATTTCCAACCCGGCTTTATGAAATACTTCGAGTTCTGCTTCTTTCCATAATGGTTCGGAATCCATAAGGGTTCCATCCATATCAAAGATAACTCCCTGTATCAAAGTTTTATTTTGTAAGTTCATATCATCCTGAAATGATGGATCTCGTTCCATATATGTCCACAGAATTCTGTTCGTAATATTATCAGGAATTTACAGTATGATTTGAATTCCTTAACAGGCACTCTCGGCAGGAATTTCTCTGTTTACTTTTTTGATCAATCCCTGTAAAACCTTTCCAGGACCAACTTCTGTAAAGGATGTTGCTCCATCTGCCAGCATGTTCATAACTGTTTGTGTCCATCTTACAGGAGAAGTCAACTGCAACTTCAGGTTTTCCTTTATCTTTAGAGGATCAGTAACTGATTTTGCATTTACATTCTGGTAAACAGGACATACAGGTTTATTAAAATTTGTTCTTTCAATAGCCTTCTCAAGTTCCAAACGCGCGGGTTCCATAAATGGTGAATGAAATGCACCTCCAACCTTTAATTTTAAAGCTCTTTTGGCTCCCATAGAAGAAAGCTTTTCAATAGCCAGGTCTATTCCTTTCTCCGATCCGGAAATGACTATTTGTCCGGGACTGTTATAATTTGCAGGAACTACAACTTCTTCGATCTCGTTACAAATAGCCTCAACCTTTTCATCTTCAAGTCCTATTATTGCCGCCATAGTTGAAGGCTCAATTTCGCATGCTTTCTGCATTGCCTGTGCCCTCCTGGAAACCAGTACCAGTCCGTCTTTAAAAGACAGTGTGCTGTTTGCAACAAGTGCTGAGAATTCTCCCAAAGAATGTCCGGCAACCATTTCAGGAGTAAATTTGCTGCCAAGAGTTCTTGCCAGAATAACCGAATGTAAAAATATGGAAGGCTGTGTGACTTTTGTCTGCCTCAAATCCTCATCTGTTCCGTCAAACATTAAGTCTGTAATGGCAAAACCAAGGATTTCATCTGCTTTATTAAACAACTCTTTTGCCAATGATGAGTTTTCATAGAGATCTTTTCCCATTCCAACAAATTGTGCTCCCTGACCAGGAAAAACATATGCTTTCATATCATGCTAATTTTTTGAATCCCAAAGGTAATCATTTGATTTTTTACGCAAAGAAAAGTTGCTGATTCTTATGGAATATTGAATTGTCTCAATCAGGCATTTTTTACTCCGACAAGATGGATAAATTCTTCACGCGTTTTTGGATTGTTCATGAATGCACCGGTAAATGCACTTGTGGTAGCTTTTGAATTTTGATTGCGAACGCCACGCATTACCATGCACAAATGCTTGGCCTCAATAACAACAGCTACTCCCATAGGATTCAGCGTTTGCTGAATACAATCGCGGATCTGAACCGTGAGTCTTTCCTGTACCTGAAGCCTTCGCGAAAAAGCTTCAACGACCCTGACAATTTTACTCAACCCGGTGATGTATCCATTAGGTATATATGCAACATGGGCTTTCCCAAAAAATGGTATCATATGATGCTCACAAAGAGAATACAGTTCAATATCTTTAACAAGGACCATTTGTTTGTAATCCTCCTTAAATTTTGCACTCTCCAGCAATGCCGCCGGATCAATAGAATAACCATGAGTCAGGTATTGTAAAGAACGTGCCACTCTTTTTGGCGTATCTGTTAATCCTTCCCTGCTTGGGTCTTCGCCAAGAGTTGTAAGCACATCATAATATGATTTTGCTAATTTGTTAGTGGTTTCTTCATTAAGAATTTCCGGAAAATCAAATCCTTCATTATATTCGGTGCTTTCTAAAAAATCTTTGGATTTCACTTGTATATAATTAGATTAAACATTTAATTTCCAATACTCTATGATAGCATATTTCAGCATTTTGATTTTTCATACCGTAATCCCCGAAACCACATGTTGTTCACCGAAGGCGACGGTTCAGCTCTGTCTGCCTGTTTACCCGCCTTTGGTAGTCATGACAGGCAGGCGATAGGCAGGGCACACAGGAAACCTCCGGGTTTCTGAATACTATTATTATCCTTGTTTGTTTTTCAAAAACATGGAGGTTTCATATCAAAATGATTAACTTTAAAAACAAGCCGTAAATTAGGCCAAATATAGAAACAAATTAGCATAACCATTTTAATTCTATAAAAATTGAGAATTCTTATTGTTGCTTCCTCAAATCGCGAAACGACTGATTTGATCGGCAAGCTGGAGTTTATCCATCAGATTGAACCTCATTATAAAAGCTATAAACTTGGTAAAATGGGCATTGATATTCTTATAACCGGGTATGGCGGCGTATTTACAGCCTATCATCTTACACGGGCACTGAATATGATCAATTATGACCTTGCTATCAACATTGGACTTGCAGGTAGTTTTGATCATTTTCTGGAACAGGGTTTTGTTGTGAATGTTGTAGAGGATCAATTTGCAGACCTGGGTGTTGAGCATAAGAATAAACTTTTCACCCTCTTTGAAGAGGAGTTGATGAATGAAAATGAATTTCCTTTTGCGGAAGGTAAATTAAACAGTCTGGGAAATTTTGAAATTGAAGAAGTAGACTCACTCATACCGGTGAAAAGCATTACAGTGAATACCTATTATAGCAATCCGAAATGGATCAATCTGATGCAAGAAAAATATTCACCTGAGATCGAAACTATGAATGGTGCTGCTTTTTTTTACGTTTGCCTCTCAGAAAAAGTACCTTTTCTTCAAATAAGGGCTATCTCTCATTTTGTGGAAATCAGAAGAATTGAGAACTGGAACATACCCTCCGCGTTGGAAAACCTGACAGAATCTGTTATCAGTATTGTTAACGAATTGCGAACAGATTAGCCTTTTACCTGGTTTTAATGATAACCAGGTATCTTTTTTCATCAGAATGTATAAATTTGTCTGCACAAAAAAATTATCAAGCGTTTACATTATGCCGGTTCCATACAAATAAATACAGATGATTATAATAACAGGTGCTGCAGGTTTTATTGGCAGCAACATGGTTTCAAAACTTAATTCCGAAAGTCTCATTGATCTTATTCTGGTCGATAACTTTTCAAGCAAACAAAAAAATAAAAACCTGGAGGATAAAAGTTATTCTAAAACCATCGATCGTGATCTGTTTTTTGAATGGTTTAAAAAAAATCATAAGAAGGTTGAGTTTGTCATTCACCTTGGTGCTCGCACCGACACCACCGAATTTGATAAGGCAGTGTTTGATAAACTTAATTTTGGCTACTCAAAACAAATGTGGAAATATTGTACGGATTATAAAATACCTCTTATCTATGCCTCATCAGCTGCCACATATGGTTTGGGAGAATTTGGATATAAGGATGATGAGGATATAATCAGCAAGCTAAAGCCCCTGAATCCTTATGGTGAATCAAAAAATGAGTTTGATAAACTGGTCATAAGAAGCAAAAAAATTCCTCCATTCTGGGCAGGAGTTAAGTTTTTCAATGTTTACGGACCAAACGAGTACCACAAAGACAGGATGGCATCGGTTATTTTCCATGCTTACAATCAAATTAAAGAAACAGGCAAAATAAGACTCTTTAGATCTCACAATCCGAATTTCAAGGATGGTGAACAAAAAAGGGATTTCATTTATGTAAAAGATGTTGTTGATGTTCTCTATTTCTTGATGACAAACAAAGTGAAATCGGGGATATACAACCTGGGCACAGGAAAAGCAAGAACATTTTTGGATCTTGCAAAAGCCACGTTCCATGCAACCGGAGTAGAAGAGAATATTGAATTTATTGATACTCCTGAAGATATACGGGACAAATACCAGTACTTCACAGAAGCCAATATGTCTAAACTAGCAGAAACGGGATATTTCCTGCCATTTTCCACTTTGGAACAGGGAATTGACGATTACGTTAAATATTTTCTTTTACAGGAACGTTACAAATAATTAATTCTCAAGAAGTAAAGGGAAATTTTAAAACATAGGATATCTATAGAGTTTTTCTTAATATTGTATTATTAGTTCCCCGAGAATAGATAAAATGACAAAAGTCAACCAATATATCAAACGCCTGCTGGCATTTATAATCTGTTCCTTCTTGTATTATATTTCATTGCCTTATTTGCCGTTTTATTTCAGTATACCCGTTCTGAGTCTGACTTTTTCACTACTTCATTTCAGAATTACTGAAGAAAGACCTGCTCATCTTTTTGCTTTTTATCGCACTGAAGAGTATTTTAAAAAAGGGGGGATAAGAGATCTTCTCAGAATACTTGTTACTATTCTGGGATTTTTATATGATGTCATCGTTTGGGCAATATGGGGAGTTTACCTGGTTTTTATTTTATTTATTGATCTGCTTGACCTGCTGAAAACCATTTTTTTCTGGATCATTCATGGAATACTTTGGATATTCAGACAATACATCCCTTTTATTGTATTTCTTTATAAGATAGCGATCCACTACCTGATAAAATGGCCCTGGTGGCTTTACAGGATTGCCTACAGGAATTTACGGTTTGCCTTTAACGGCAATCTGTATCGTATTGCCCTTCCCGGAACTATTCTGGCAGGATTTATCATCTTCCTGTTCTACTTTATAGAAATCATGCTCGAAGGTGATGAAAAAGTACTGAACATAATAAAATATATTGGCATTATTCTGTCTCTTCTGCCTTTAACCTGGAGTTTCGGGGAAATTGCGAGTATCCGGGCACAAAAAATACATAAAGAAAGTTATCAGGCAGTTAAAGCCAGATTTCAGAATGGTATTGAAGCAGTAAGAAGTGTGCTGTTTTACATTATGCTTTTTGTTGTGCTTATCCTTGCACAACTGGGCTTGAATCTTCTGGGATGGATACCAAATTCGGGCGTACCTATCGGAAGTTTTGTTTTCAATATCAACACATTGATCAGCATTCTGCTGCTTTTCCTCTGTATACTTATTGTTTTCGGTGTGATTATCATACCATCCTATCGAATATATAACCCCTTCAGCGAGTTAAAATTTTCGCATAGCGCAACACTTCTGGGAACCATAGCAAGGAAATTTCTGCAATACATCACAGTTGCACTTCCTTCAGCTTTGTTTTCGGCAATTGCAATGGTCATTCCTGTCCTGATCATGATGGTGGTTACTTATTTTACAATGTATCTTAAAGATTACATGGTGGAAATAAAAATCGAAAATCTGAGAAGCAATCAAATTACAACACAGGATCCTGTTCTTGCTGATTCATATCAGAAACAAATAGACCATCTGATTGATCTTCAGCAGTTTCCTGTGAATATCAGCCAGGAAATGAAACATAGAGGAAATTTAACATCAGAACTGCTTTACTCAAAAGAAGATTTAAAAACGGAAAATGAAGAATATCTGCAAGTCGAGGAGAATTATGAAAAAAGAATAGACGCCTTACAAAAAGAAATAGAGCTTCGGCTGGCAAATAATCCTGCTGATTTTGCCATAGACAATTTAAGCAGTGAAAAAGAACAATTGGTAAATCAGTTTGAGAGTTTTAAACGGGCAAAGAAGGTTGATATAGCAAAGCTGAATTCTGACATTAATTATCTTAAGCTTAAGAAAAAACAGATCCCTCTTTTATATTTCATTGGCGGCATATGGCTGGTGATTTTTGGAGGAATAGTTTTTGCCTTTGCAATTTCTTACCTGGGAAATGTATTTCACAGGGTATTTGTATTCCAAAACGATCAAAAGGAAAGTTACTGGTTGGCCACCATAGCTAAGATTCGTGAAAAAGACAGCAAACAACCTCTTCTGGGGGCAACATTATTTATTGTCACAGCATTCTTTGTTTATATTATGCTGTTAAAAATTAGTCTTCTCGCAAAGCTTATGACTTTCTTTACAGATCTTATCAGTTATTGATCTTAATACAAATTCATCGCTACACTTCCACCGGGCTTTATTTCAAAAGTCCGGTTTACGGTATATAATATCTGTTTGGCATTCTGCGCCCTGAATACAATCCTGTAATTCCCCGGTTGAAGTACCAGGGCTTCATTTTTAACATCGGGATCAAGATTGCAAACCCATTCTTCATTTTTCTTTCCTATTCGAATAAAAACACTTCCAAAACCCGGTGCGCCCTTTATGATATTCAGTATACCCGGTCGCGGAATTGTAATGGTAGTGGTTGTACTCTGGTCTATCTTAATATTGTTTACATACAAGCGAGGTAACACAGGGATCTCAAGATCATATTTACCTACAATGTATTTCTCCTGTTTGTTTATTTCCTGAACATTCAGGGTTTTCATCTCACCTGATTTACGAACAATATATTGCAGGCCTCTGTATTGCCTGCTGCCTTCAACCTGCACTACGAGAGTACCTTGCGGGCAATCAGCAGTGACAACCGTATGTTTCCCTACAAAAACCCTGAAGCTATCCACGTCGACAGGTGGAATTGTATGAACTCTCATTTTATAAGTTACAAGATGATCCAAAACAAGCGTATCAGGTATGCCCTGGTGTGTCATAGTATGTATATAATTGTGAAGAATTTTGCCGGAATAATAATCAGAAAATGTCATGTTTACATTTGTTTCCGTCGGTTTCCCTTTGATATCAAGCAAATTTATTTGAGCAGTAGTAGAGTTTAATGCCTGTGATATTACAACTTCCAGTACTTCTGAAAACCTTTCTTCATCGGCAGCATTGTAATAATATCCAATACATTCAAATGTTTTCCGAAATCCTTCATCAATGCCAATACCTATTACAAATGGTCTGAGTACAATACCCTGTCGTTGCAATTCCAATGATACTGCGCAGGGATCGCCGTCACAAGCCTCAATACCATCCGTAATTAAAATAATTATGTTCCTGCAGTTATAGCAATCAGGAGGAAAATCTTTTGCCCCTGCTTCAAGCGATCCGGCAATCGGAGTTGTCCCTTTAGGTGTTACAAACCTCAATTCCTGTCGTATTCGCGCAGCATTTCCTTTTGCAAAAGGCACTACCAGACGTGTGTCACTGCAATCCTGCGGAGGTACAGGACTCTGATGACCATACAATCTGAGAGCCATTTGTACATTATCCAAGTGTTCAAGGCTGTCAATGATGCTGATTAAAGTATTTCTGGCAATGTGTATTTTACGGTCACTCTCCCAGTAAGCCATCATACTTTGCGAAGCATCAAAAATAAAGAGAATTCGTGTATCCGGTGGTTCATACTTGGCTGGTGTTGTAAGCTGTGCAATAACTTGTGAAGAAAGGAAGAAACAAATGAAACACACAACAAAACTGGATTTCTTCATAATGCAGAGAGGTTTAATATCATAACGGACAAATACTATATCCATTATGTCCTGTGAAAGATAAAAATAAAATAGGCATGACAATCTATGTACTTGTTCACTTTTATAAACAGCAACGGAATTGGCATCTGCTTGATAAACAAGGAATAATATTCTATCAAACCCTAAAAAACACCTGAAATGTATGAATCATCAATTGTAATAAAACGGATATAAATGTATTTTTACCACAATATTCTGAAACGATATAATTATGGCTTTACAATGCGGAATTGTTGGAATTACTAATGTTGGCAAAACGACTCTTTTTAATTGCATATCAAATACAAGAGGTGAAACTACCAATTTTGCTTTTAGTACAAATAAATCGAATGTCGGACTTGTACTCGTGCCCGATCAGAGACTGCATGAACTGGAAAAACTTCAGCCAACTGAAAAAGTCATTCAGGCCACTGTGGATATTGTCGATATTCCGGGATTAACGAAAGGTGCCAACCAGGGCGAGGGTGTTGGAAATAAATTTCTCGGAGATATACGCAATACAGATGCCTTGATCCATGTGCTCCGTTGTTTCGAGAATCATGATCTGCCTCACATTGAAGGATCACTTGATCCTGTGCGCGATATTGAAACCATCGATCTGGAACTTCAGATAAAAGACCTGGAATCGGTCGAAAAGAAAATCACCCGCCTTGAAAAACTGATCAAAATCGGTGATAAAGAAGCACGAGTAACTATGGAAGTGCTAAACAAAGTGAAAAAACACCTGGAGAATTTTGGTAACATCCGGGATATGGGATTGGATTCAAAAGAAACCAGGCATATTTCTGACCTGTTCCTGCTCACTGCAAAACCCATGCTATACGTATGCAATGTGGATGAAGCCTCTGCCATTCATGGAAATCCCTATGTAGAGAGCGTAAAAACCTTTTTAACTGAACAAAAAAAGGAAATTCTGATCATTGCCGGCAAACTGGAAGCAGACATAGCCGAATTTGAGGATATGGCTGATCGTAATGCTTTTCTTCAGGATGCAGGTCTCACTGAACCAGGTGTTAACAAACTTGTCAGATCAGCATACAATTTACTCAACTTACAATCGTTCTTCACTGTGGGTCCTAAAGAAATAAGAGCCTGGACGATTAAAAAAGGTATGAATGCCCAGGAAGCTGCCGGTGTAATTCACAGCGACCTCGAAAGAGGATTTATTCGTGCTGAAGTGATGAAATATAAAGATTTTGTTGATCTGGGTTCGGAAAATGAATGCAAAGTAAAAGGGAAATTGTTTGTCGAAGGGAAAAATTATATTGTCGAGGATGGCGATATTTTACATATTCGTTTCAATGTTTAATTTATAACGTATGCGGTATTTAGTATATCTTTTCATTTTCAATATCATTCTGTTCGATTCGGTCTATTCTCAGGAAGCCGCCATCATTCCTTCTGAAAAACCAAAATTAATAATCGGTATTGTTATTAGTCAGTTTCGTTACGATTACATTCCCAGGTATTGGGATAAATTTGGCGAAGACGGATTCAAAAAGCTTATTAACAGAGGCAGTTACTGCAAGAATACGTCCTTCAATTATTTATTCTCTGATATTGGTGTTGGCAGTGCGACAATATCAACAGGAACAAATCCTTCGCAACATGGAATAATAGCCAGCTCGTGGTACAATAATTTGCGTGATGATATCATTTCCTATATTCATGATGAAAAGGTCAATACCATTGGAGGAGGGTACGAAGACGGCAGATTTTCACCCCGCCAATTAATGACTACCACATTTGCCGATGAGATCAAACTTGCTAATAATTTTAAATCGAAAGTGATCGGTATATCCCTGGATCCTGCTCCGGCCATTTTCTCAACCGGACATACGGCCAATTGTGCTTACTGGTTCGATGTAAAAAACGGCAACTGGATTTCCAGCTCATTTTATCTTGATTCCCTTCCCAACTGGGTAAATGAATTTAATGAAAAGAATTTTTCAGACACCTATCTTGAACAGGAATGGACAACTCTTTTACCTATGAGTGAATATACTGCCAGCCTGTTGGATAACAATGAATATGAAACAGGAATATACGGGCACAAAGTTTTTCCTTATGTTCTCAAGGATCTGATTAAAAAAATCAAGAAAAAGGAAAAATATGAAATTTTACGTTACACTCCTTTTGGAGATAATCTTACAAAAGATTTTGCTGTTTCAGCTATTCTTGCGGAAGAATTAGGTAAAGATGAGTATACGGATATACTGACAATAACATTTACTGTAAGTGAAAGAATCGGAAATCTTTACGGTCCCCTATCAGTAGAAATAGAGGACATCATCCTCAGGCTTGACAGAGAAATTGCACATCTGCTGGATTTTATTGATAAAAACCTGGGGAAAGAAAATGTATTGATCTACGTTACCGGAGAGCATGGTGTTATGCATATGCCTGAATACCTGGAAGATAACAAAATACCAACAGGTTATTTTAATGGTGCCGGTGCAATATCACTGCTAAAAAGTTATATGAATAATATTTATGGCAAAGGTGACTGGATTAAGCAAT
>CAZWFM010000016.1:0-15977 GCA_964633185.1 uncultured Bacteroidales bacterium
GACTTCAGTTATTCAGTTGACCAGTTCATCAGTTAATCATTTTTTGTTGCAGAGTTTAGAGTTACTCGGAATTGTTTAACTGTTGAATCGTGTAATCGTTAAAAATGATGAATCGATGAATCGGGCAATCGATGAAATGAAGTTAATTAACTAACATAATGCTTGTAATGTGACTTCAGTTATTCAGTTGACCAGTTCATCAGTTAATCATTTTTTGTTGCAGAGTCTAGAGTTTCTGGTTACTGGTTATTGATTGATGAGGTGATAAGTTGATTAGTTACTGAGTACCAATAACTGATTACTGCTTACGGATCACCGATCACCAATCAGTATCAATGCCCATCCTCTCCCTTATACAAAAACTTATCTCCTGTTTCTTCAACAATTCTTCTATACCATTCTTCACCATAACCAGGTTGTTCCAAGTCAGGATTTTGCTGACCTTTAACTACTGTCTTCACATTGCCATCCATGTACCTTGTAAAAAGATACCAATACAATTCTTTCCATTGATCTACGGTTATATTACCTGTATTCACTGAATAATCCGTTAGTATCGCAATTGCTTCTGCCTTGTTTTCCTGATAGATAAGGGCCGCTTTTTCATCTATTTTCTTTGTTTCTTCCAGATACGTCTGTTCCATTTCTGCCTGTTTCCGACGAATATGCGGAATCATCATATTGTATCGTGTATATGCAAAATTTGATACCTGGTTAAATACCCAGAATGCAGAATTGTCACTAAAAACCATCATGGAACCATTGTCTACCGCAAAACTCTCTGGCACCTTTTCAATTCCGCAATACATTGGAGAATAAACAGTACTGTATGTATCATCTACTCCAAACCAGAAAATTCCTCCGATAGGATCAGGAAGCCAGTTACGGGATTGAGCGACAAACGAAAATCCTGTTTGTTGGGTTGAAATTGCTCTTTCATTGAAATATTCTACTCCATCAACCTCCCAGGTCAGAGGACGCCATCGAACAATACATCCATAGGGACCGGCTCCGATGTCTTTGGTCATATCCATTTTTGTATCCTGGAAATAATCCCTCATCAATTCCATCACATCTTTTACTGATAGTACTTTATCCGGTTTTACCCACAAAGGCATCCTGTTTTGCAGATTCTCTCCCATTGCATAGTCTTCATACTGCATCATATTGCTGTTTACCCTTCTGAATCCTGACCATACCCTTGCTTCACAAAAACGAGCACCACCGAAGTTTATTGGAGCATAAGCGTCAGCAAAACTGAAATCTTTATTCTCTCCATTAAAATATCCTTTTTCTGCTGCAAATGAAATAACATCTTTTGCATAAAGATTATTCTCAGGATCATCCAGGGGAAAAGTAGTAATTCGTGCCTGGTTTGCATGTCCTGAAATATATCCGTCGGGAATTCTTCTTGCTACCCAAACGGCTCCTTTATTGCCAACTCCTTTCCCAATTATTTCCATAATCCACACCTCATCAGGATCTGATATTGAAAAAGATTCGCCAGAACTGCAGTATCCATATTCACTTACAAGCTTGTCCATGATCTGAATGGCTTCTCTGGCCGTTTTAGCTCGTTGCAATGTAATATACATTAAACTACCGTAATCAATGATCCCGGTTGTATCCAGTAATTCCAGTCTCCCTTCATAAGTAGTTTCACCAATTGCAACCTGATGTTCATTCATGTTGCCAACCACCTTATATGTTTTATCTGCCTGTTTGATCTTGCCAAGCAGAATACCTGTATCCCATTCGTATACTGATAAAGAATCATCCGGAGCATATTCCTGTGCCGGACGGAAATACAATTCACCGTATAATACATGCGAGTCTGCTACATAGGTAATCATTGTAGATCCATCAGATGATGCTCCCTTTGTAATAAGAAAGTTCGTACAGCCAAACGAAATCTGAAATCCAAAGAAAAACAAACAAATACTTAATCCAGCTTTTTTCATAATTTTTAATTGTTCTGATATATTAATATATTATATATAGTCAGTAATTCTATTTCATTTAAAATAGTAAATCATATATGTAAAATAATACTGTATTTATAATCATTGTAAAGAATTTAACAAATAATTAATATATAGTTATGGTATTTATGACAATAAGTTGTATCTTTGTTCAATAAATCTATGACTGATATAGTTAATGATTTAAAATTGTGTAGTGTTATTGTTAGTAATTAGCAGGTAGGTTATAGTTAGTAATTAGATTTTTTCATGTAGTTAGGGTAAAAAAGTGAGTCTTGTGACTCACTTTTTTTTTCCATAATAAACAGCTCCGCATACTGAATTGTTCATGGCTCCGGTTACTGAAGCCAGACAATTTATTAAATTTAGATTTCTCATAAGACCTAAGAAACCAAATACTATTGCTTCCTTGTAATCAATCGTCTGAATATCCGGAAATACAAATTTTGCATTGGTGGAATTGTTTAAAAGATGCATGAGATAATTATTATGAGTTCCTCCGCCTGTTACAAAAACCTCGTTAAGATTATATTCTTTTAAAATTTTTACAACCTGAAATACAATATGATCATAAATTGTGCTCAATTTATCTTCCAATGTGGAATTATCATGATCAATTACCGGAAGGAATTCTCTATCCAGCCATTCTTTGCTAAGTGACTTGGGAGCGGTATCATTATAGAAATGCAATGAATTCAATTTCAGCAATAAAGTATTATTGGTTTTGCCACGCTTTCCTAATGTTCCATTTTTATCGTAATCAAATCCTGTTCCGGATGCAAGATGATTCAGAATGATATTTACCGGACAAATATCAAAAGCTATTCGTTTTCCCTCCCAATCTAAAGAAATATTTGAAAATCCACCCAAATTCAGGCAAGACTGATATTTACCAAACAAAAACTTATCACCGAATGGCACAAGAGGTGCTCCCTGACCTCCATTGGCAATGTCATTTGATCTGAAGTCAGCAACAACAGCTATGCCGGTTGACAGAGCAATATTTGCACCATGACCTATCTGAAAAGAATATCCTTCTTCCGGATTATGGAAGACGGTATGACCGTGAGATGCAACCAATACCGGTTGTATTCCCGATTGCTTAACAGAATCATTAACCAACTCTCCAAGAAAACTGCCATATTCCCTGTCGAGCCTAATCAGTTTATTACCACTAATTTTGTCAGCCTGTGACAGAGAACTTTTCCATTGAACATTGTATGAATAGGTATGAGAATACAAAAGCCTATAATTCCATTCCGATGTGCTTTTCATAAATGAACATATTGCAATATCAACACCATCAAGACTTGTACCGGACATCAGACCAAGCACTTTGTATTCTGATCCTTTCATTGACATTTTATTATCTCCTTTTATGGCTCAAAATTTAATCGGGTAATGCCCGTTCATGCTAATAAAAAAACTGACTTTCGAAAATGGCTACATTACTTTTCATATCTGCCACCTGAAGTCGCAGAGAATGATTTATGCCCCAGTTCAATCTTTCCATATCGATCGAATAAAACATGATATCATTTTTTTCATCGTACTCAAACAAAACCCACTGGTTATCAATGTATGCATTATAAGATTTAATGCCAGACAGATCATCGGTTATTTTAAAGATGAGACTTTGACCATCTGAATATTCTCCATTTCTGTTAAAACTCACAGGCACTATTTCAGGAGGTGTTGTATCAATGGCAACGAAATATTTTCCGAACTTTCTTGATTCAGTAACCAGTTGATTGTTTATCCATTCACCTCCTTCATTAGATACTCCATCCCCAGTCTTTCTTGCAATAATTAACTTTGATACCAAACTGCCAGGGACAGTATCCGGTGTGATCTTAATCGTAATATTTTTATACAAAGGCTCAGTATCATAATGAATGATTATTGTATCACTGTATGGTGAGGTGGATGGAATTACCGAGTAATCAAAACAGATATCCCTGTATAGTGCTCCGCCAGGAATTCTGATCGTACACTTCTCTTTAACAAACTCTTTTCCTTCGTTCCATTTTACATACACTGTATTTTCTTTATTCTGTATTTGTGAATTATTGGTGTTTTTTCTGAATGTAAATTCCAGGCAAGATCTGTTCCCGTATGCATCGGTAGATGTAATTCTGCCTGTGTGTAAAGAATCATCGCTCACATGGTAAAGTGGTTTGCATAGATTCTTATCGTAAATTGACAATCTGTTGTTGGGTAACTTAAATAACCGATGAACACTTCTCCCCTCAGATATTTTTAAATCATAATCCATATGAGCATATACGTATCGGGTATTTAAGAATGTTATTGCGTCGATCGTGAAAGAAAACAAATTCACATCATCGATAGTAAGTTCCAGTGAATAAATGCCGCAGCGATTGGCTGATCCGTTCAAAAAATCATACACTTCGGCACCAAATCCAATATACTCATATTGCAATTCTATAATGTCATTGATAAAGAATAATGTATCGTATTTTTTGTTTGCCTGATACGATTTTCTTTCTTCGCCATTGTTGCCAGCCGGATTGTTTTCAGGAAAAGAGTAAGCATATAAATTCATGAACTCAGGAGGCATTTTATCTGCAATCGGTAAATTAAATTTCAAAGCATTCAATGGTACATCATTCGTAGCATCCCTGATCTCAAAATGAAGGTGTGGTCCTCCGGATCTGCCAGTGTTTCCCGAATATGCAAACTGTTGACCTTTTTCCAGCCTGAATTTGTCTTTGGGCGGATACAGGTTTACCTCAAAGCTCTGAAGATTGTACTGGTTTTGTTTCACATACTCCTGAATTTCCGGATTAAATTTGTCAAGATGTGCATATACTGTTTTATATCCATTGGGATGTGTAATGTAAATTGAATGTCCGTAACCCCTACTTTGAATTTTTATCCGGGAGATATAGCCTTCTCTGGCCGAATAAACTGGCTGACCTGTTTTTCCCTGTGTTTTCAGGTCAATTCCGGCATGAAAATGAGTTGATCTCAACTCTCCATAATTTCCTGATAAAAACAGAGGAATTTTTAAGGGTGATTCAAAGGTGGAAGTATTCAAAGTTTGTGAGATTACAACATCCGGATTAACGAAAAACAGCATTCCAATTGTAAGTAATTTCAAAGTAAATTTTATATATTTAAACATACTCGATTCTGTGAAAATTAGGTCATGAATAGGACAAAACTAAGACATTAATTCAGAGTAATAAAAATGAATGGATAAATTTTTATATTTGTGAGTTCGGATTAACTTTGCAACAGAATTCCATTCGATGAATGTAGATCATGATAACATAATAGCTGAATTAAGAGGCAATCTTAAACAGATTATTAATCTTTATCAGAAAAAGAAAGAAGAGAATCAGGAATTAAAAATTGAAAACGAAAAATTAAAAAAAACTGTATTTTCATTACAAAAAGAAACTGATCATTTTAATTCGAAATTCGATACTTTGCAATTGGCAAAAACATTTAAAGATTCATCTGGTTCGAGTCATGATGCAAAAATAAAAGTGAACAGAATTGTGCGGGAGATTGACAAGTGTATTGCTCTTTTAAATAAATAATTTTTGATGGATGATAAGCTTTCCATACGAGTGAATTTGGTTGACAGGTATTATCCTTTAAAAATAGACAGGAAAGATGAGGAAAAAATAAGGAAAGCCGGAAAAATAATTAATGAAAAGGTTCTTCAATACAAGCAAAGATATTCTGATAAAGATGTACAAGATTTTCTTGCAATGGCAGCATTGCAATATGTAACAAAACTGATCGAACTTGAAGAAAATCAAAATACATCGGAACTTTTACAGACAATCAAAGAATTGAACGAAGAGCTTGAAGTATATCTAAAAGAAGAGTAATTAGGTTCTTTACATAATATATCAAGACATAGCCCGCATAGTTTCTTCAAAAGTTTGTGAAACTCAACACTTTATAAATTGGAGTTTTGCTCGAATTGTCAAAGACAGGCCATATTTCTGATTCGTCAGAAATTCCGATTTTATCGGATCAATGGAAGCCTAAAATAGTTTGGCGACTCCACCCATGTCAAGATGGGGTTTCAATAAATATTGAAGAAATATGCGGGTTTTTTTAACCCTTAAGTGCTATTAAATATGATGACAATATTACAGATAACAGAATCGTCAATTGTTTTAAAATTGATGATAGTCGGGGGAATTTCCTTAATTGGTGGAGGTATTTTATCTTATCTGTTGTGGAATGTAGCCCTGAAAAGAAAAAGCAAGCATATTGTTGATGAAGCTATGAATGAAGCAGAGGTTATTAAAAAAGACAAAATTCTTCAGGCTAAAGAAAAATTTTTTCAGCTCAAATCCGAACATGAAAAATTCATTAATGAGAGAAATAACAAGCTTGCTGCTGCCGAAAACAGATTCAATCAAAAAGAATCTGTCTTATCACAGAAGATTGAAGAAAATGAACGCGCCAAAAAGGAAACTGAACTGATTCGTGAGAATTTGAATGCGCAAATGAGGTTGCTTGAGAAAAAGTCTGAAGAGCTTGACAAGGCCCATAAACAACAAGTAGAACAATTGGAAACTATTTCCGGTTTATCTGCTGAAGATGCAAAACAGCAACTGATCGAATCTTTGAAAGAGGAGTCGAAGAGCGAGGCCATGTCGTATATCAACGAGATAATGGATGAAACAAAAATGACTGCCTCACGTGAAGCAAAAAAGGTCGTTATAGAAACGATTCAACGTGTAGCAACTGAAACAGCTATCGAAAATGCTGTAACTGTTTTTAACATTGAAAGTGATGAGATTAAAGGAAGGATAATCGGACGTGAAGGAAGAAACATCCGTGCTCTCGAAGCTGCTACCGGAGTTGAAATAATTGTTGACGATACTCCTGAAGCTATTATTCTTTCAGCATTTGACCCTGTACGTCGTGAGATCGCCCGACTTTCCCTTCATCAACTGGTGACAGACGGACGCATTCACCCAGCTCGTATTGAAGAGATCGTTACAAAAACGAAAAAACAGATTGAAGAAGAAATTGCCGAAGTTGGAAAACGTACGGCTATCGACCTTGGAATTCACGGATTGCATCCTGAATTAATAAGGCTCATTGGGAAAATGAAATACCGTTCTTCTTATGGACAGAATCTTTTGCAGCACTCTCGTGAAGTAGCTAATCTGTCGGCAATTATGGCATCTGAACTGGGATTGAATCCCAAACTGGCCAAACGCGCCGGACTATTACATGATATCGGGAAAGTACCCGATGATGAGCCTGAAATTCCACATGCTGTATTTGGGATGAAACTTGCTGAAAAATATAAGGAAAAACCGGAAGTATGCAATGCGATCGGAGCTCATCACGACGAGGTTGAAATGATCAGTTTAATCTCTCCTATCATACAGGTTTGTGATGCTATATCGGGTGCAAGACCAGGAGCAAGACGTGAAGTTGTTGAATCGTATATTAAACGACTGAAAGAACTTGAAAATCTTGCCCTCTCCTATCCGGGAGTTTTGAAAACATATGCAATACAGGCCGGCAGGGAACTGAGAGTTATTGTAGGCAGCGAAAAGGTTTCTGATAAGGATGCTGATTCACTTTCCTATGAAATTGCTAAGCGAATACAGGATGAAATGACCTATCCTGGTCAGGTAAAGATTACTGTTATTCGGGAAACAAGGGCTGTTAGTTACGCCAAATAATCAGAGAACAGCAGAGAGCTCTTTCAATTTTTTTATTTTGCCATCGAAACCGAGCTTCTCATAGGCCAGAATTAAATTATTGATAAGTCTTATTACAATGTGTTTGTTATGACAAATGGTGTAGTAAGACTTATTGTATTGCAGATTTTGCTGATCAATAAAATAATCAATTTCTCTTCTTCCCAATATTGCACCTTTGTTATAGGGATTTACATAAAATAAAATATCACTGTCTTCCTGAATAGAATTTCCAGGTTTGTGGTCATCCTTATATGCCAGGATAAATATTTTAGGCAAATTCACTCCATAAACCGGCAATTCTAATTTGTAAGCAACGGACATATAGATGATGGCCAAAGAAATAGGATTTCCTTTTTTTGTCTCCAACACCTGATTAATGAAAGAATTCTGGGGAGAATAGAAATTGCTTGAGTTTCTTGTAAACTTATGCAGATCAAAAATTACATAATTCAAGATCTTAATCTTTTCGAGCGGCGTAAGGTTATTATTCATTTCAAGCCAGATATCGGCTTTAATTTTTTCAATCTGAGAATCAAGTGCAGCGATTTTAATTTCAGGAAACTGGAACTGAGCTAAAAAACCCGCTCCTTCCAGTATGTATTCACAACCTCTGTCAGACCAGTCTTTTAAATTTCTTTTGGTAGTTTCAAACTGAATGTCTTGAATTACATTTTCAAGCCTTTCCTGCAGTCTTTCATTCAGTGTCGACTCCCAGACTTTCTCAAGTTGTGGAATGATTTCAATTCCCTGTTGAAGCAAATTATCAGTAACGGCGTTGATAACCTCCGAATCGTTATCATCCAGCAGATGGATTAGAGCTTCTATTTTGTTTTTATCCACAGCCTTCAGCTTTGTATATTCAAAGCTATAAAATATATTGCTTTCATTCTTATAATCTTTCATGATCTTCCCAACATTTTTATAAAATTGTTTGACTATTACTAAAATTTTTCATAGACTTGTAGTCGTTGTGACTATTTCGAATATTCTTTTTTTATATTAATAGAATTATCAATACTTTAGACATATGATCCTTTTAGGAATTGATGTAGGCAGTTCAAGTGTTAAACTATCTTTACTGGATGCCGGTTCGGGTAAAAATGTTGCATCAGTTCAATACCCAAAACAAGAAATGAAAATCATTTCTCACGAACCGGGATGGGCAGAGCAAAACCCTGAAGACTGGTGGCATAATATTAATTATGCTCTGCGTGAATTGTCTCAGATCGATACTATTGATCTCTCTTTAATTCAGGCTATTGGAATTACTTATCAGATGCATGGTTTGGTATGTGTTGATAAAAACCATGAGGTGATCAGACCATCAATTATCTGGTGTGATAGTCGCGCTGTTGAGATAGGAAATAAAGCATTCAGAGATCTGGGAAGTGAAAAATGCCTCTCCAAACTCTTGAACTCTCCGGGTAATTTTACTGCTTCAAAATTAAAATGGGTAAAAAATAACGAACCTGAATTGTATAAGAGAATTCATAAAATTATGTTGCCTGGTGATTATATTGCCATGCGACTCACAGGAGAGATAAATACAACTGTCACAGGACTCTCAGAAGGTATTTTCTGGAATTTTCCCGATAACCAAACAGCAGATTTTCTACTGGACTATTATGGTATTCAAAAGGAACTTATTCCGGATATCGTACCTGCTTTTGGTGTGCAGGGAAAACTTACGAATGATGTTGCAAGAGAGTTGGGACTCAGGTCTGGAATACCTGTCTCTTACAGGGCCGGAGATCAACCAAATAATGCGTTTTCACTGAATGTATTGCATCCCGGAGAAATAGCTGC
This sequence comes from uncultured Bacteroidales bacterium, assembly GCA_964633185.1. Taxonomy (GTDB): domain Bacteria; phylum Bacteroidota; class Bacteroidia; order Bacteroidales; family UBA10428; genus UBA10428. The sequence continues at coordinate 9,503 of CAZWFM010000016.1, forward strand.
AACTGCAGGAACTTCCGGTGTTGTATATGGAGTAACTGATCAAATTGCATACGATCCTGAATCGAGAGTAAACATTTTTGCTCATGTGAACCACAGTGATACAAATTCACGCATGGGTGTGCTTTTATGTATTAACGGAACAGGAATTCTTAACAGCTGGATACATAAAAATATAGCCGGATCAAAGTTATCCTATACGGAAATGAATGAGGAAGCTTCGCAGATAAAGATCGGATCGGAAGGATTGTCTGTTATTCCTTTTGGAAATGGTGCCGAAAGAGTTATTGAAAACAGAAATACAGGTTGTCAGATCAATCATCTGAATTTCAATATACACCATGCATCTCATCTTTTCAGGGCAGCTCAGGAAGGAATAGCTTTTTCTTTCAAGTATGGTATGGACATTATGGCTGAGTATACAGGAATCAATGTATCGAGGATAAGAGCCGGACATGCAAATATGTTCCTGAGTCCTGTCTTCAGAGATACCCTGTCGGGTATTACCGGAGTTCCCGTTGATCTTTATGATACGAATGGATCTGAAGGAGCTGCACGTGGTGCAGGTGTGGGTTCGAAGATTTTTACATCTTTTGAAGCAGCTTTTGCCAACCTTAAAAAGCTTTCATCCGTAGAACCCGATGAAAATAAAACTGAAATCTATAAAAAAGCATATGCCAATTGGTATTCATTACTTGAAAAATTGTTAAATTAAATACTAAAATACTATGAACATAGTGACAGGAAAGCAGGAATATTTTCCCGGTATCGGGAAGATTCAGTACGAAGGAAAAGAATCAAAAAATCTGCTTGCTTACAAGTGGTATGATGAAAATAAGATTGTAGCCGGAAAAACAATGAAAGATTATTTCAGGTTTGCCGTTGCATACTGGCATACATTCTGCGGTAATGGTAACGATCCTTTTGGTGGAGCTACACACAAATACAAATGGGATGAAGGTTCAGACTCCATCACACAAGGCAAAAACAAGATGGATGCCGCTTTTGAGTTTATTTCCAAACTGGGTATATCCTACTATTGTTTCCACGACTTTGACCTTGTACAGGAAGGATCAAACATAAATGAATCAGACAAAAATGTTCAGGCTTTAATAGACTATGCAAAACAAAAACAAGCAGAATCGGGGATAAAACTTTTATGGGGTACATCCAATGTATTCGGAAATGCAAGATATATGAACGGTGCAGCAACAAATCCCGACTTTACAGTACTTGCATATGCTGCTACCCAGATTAAAAGAGCCATTGATGCTACTATTGCTCTGGGAGGCGAAAATTATGTTTTCTGGGGTGGACGTGAAGGATATATGACATTGCTTAATACGGATATGAAGAGGGAAAAAGAACACCTGGGAATGATGCTTACCAAAGCCCGTGATTATGCCCGTGCGAATGGATTTAAAGGGACATTCCTGATTGAGCCTAAACCAATGGAGCCAACCAAACATCAATATGATTTTGATACCGAAACAGTGATTGGATTCCTTCGGTACTTCGGACTTGATAAAGATTTCAAATTGAATATTGAGGTTAATCATGCAACCCTTGCAGGGCATACTTTCCAGCATGAATTACAGGTAGCCGCTGATGCCGGTTTGCTTGGATCCATTGATGCCAACAGAGGTGATTATCAAAACGGATGGGATACCGATCAGTTCCCTATCAATGTTTACGAACTGGTAGAAGCCTTGCTTGTTATTATACCGGCAGGTGGATTTACTACCGGGGGTGTTAACTTCGATGCCAAGAGGAGAAGAAATTCCACGGATAATGAGGATTTATTTGTTGCTCATATTGCCGGAATGGATGCATTTGCGCGTGCTCTGTTTGCAGCAAATGATATTCTTGAGAAAAGTGATTATCTGAAAATACGGAAGGATCGTTATTCATCGTTTGACAGTGGGGACGGAAAAGCATTTGAACAGGGAAAAATGGGACTTGAAGAATTAAGAAAATATGCTATCAAAGCCGGTGAACCAAAAACAATCAGTGGCAAACAAGAATATCTCGAAAGTATAATCAATCAATATATTTAGTAAAATATATATGTTAGATACAAATTGCAGATTTGTTATTAAAAAAGAAAAGTTTGGAACATACTCCCTTTACAGGTTGCAGGACAATAAAACCGGGGAGTATGTTACAATACTGCCAGAATTTGGTGGTTCCGTACATAGCCTTGTACTAAAACAAAATGAAGAACTGCTGAATATAATTGACGGATATCATTCGGCAGAAGACATCAACAACAACCTTATTTCGAGTTTTAAAGGAAGTAACCTGTATCCTTTTCCCAATCGCATCGAAGGAGGAAAGTACACTTTCAAAGGAGATACGTATCATCTTAGATGCAATTTTCCCCAGGAAAATAATGCAATACATGGTTTGGTATACAATAAAGCTTTTGAATTGATTTCAAAAGAAGATGGCGATTTTGCCTGCAATCTTATCCTGAGATATATCACAACGGAGACTGAACCAGGCTATCCGTTTAAAAACATGATTGAGATACATTATAAATGGGGCGAGGAAAATCAGTTTGAATGTACTACCAAAATCACCAATCTTTCCGATGGTTCCATTCCTGTAGGTCAGGGCTGGCATCCCTATTATACTGCGGGAAATGTTCCCGTAGATGAGTTTTATATTCAATTCCCTTCAAAGGAAATTCTTGATGTCAATGATAAAGGAATCCCTACTGGCAAAAAAAGTTTATACACAAATTTCAATTCCCTTTCCCGACTGGGAAAAACAAATTTTGACAGTTGTTTTGTGTTAGACAGTAAGCTGGAAAAAGCAGAAATAACAATTGAAAACAAGAAAGAGAATATAAAGTACCAAATATGGCAGGAAACAGGAATCAATAAATACAATTATCTCCAGGTTTATACTCCTCCATCAAGAACATCGATTGCTATCGAGCCTATGACATGCGCTCCAAATGCTTTTAATACGGGAGATGGATTAATTGTACTTGCTCCACAAGAAAGAATATCTTTTGTTTGGGGTATTAAAAGGACGGTATAATTATCAGAATAATTTACACTATTTTCTATTATTTCATCCCAAGAAAAGACACGGCTTTGTTATAAACATTTTCAGGAGTATATCCAAGTTTCTCATCCAGTACTTTTGCAGGAGCTGAAAAGCCAAAACTCTCAAGACCAATGACCTTACCTTTATCTCCTGCTAATCCCTGGAGCGTAACCGGCAATCCTGCAGTCAATCCTAAAATTGGTTTATTGGCAGGAATAACCGTATTCTGATATGCCTCATTCTGCTCTCTGAATAATCCTTCAGAAATAACCGAAACAACCTGTGTATTTATATTTTTATTTTCTTTTAAAAGTTTTGCCCCCGCAACAAGGGTAGATACTTCCGATCCGTTTCCAATAAGAACAATGTCTGCTTCACCTTCATCTTTATACACAATATACCCGCCTTTTTCAGCCTGCAATGCTTCATCAAATCTATCCGATTTAGCAGGAAGATCAGGAATGTTTTGCCTTGACAGTAATAATGCCGTCGGCGCATGAGTGTTCTCCAAAGCCATTTTCCAGGCAACACTTGTTTCCATAGCATCTGCCGGTCTGAGTACCAACATGCTTCTTTTCCCGGAATGATTATGAAGCTTTTCCAGCAATCTGATCTGAGCTTCCTGTTCGACAGGCTGATGAGTTGGTCCGTCCTCTCCAACTCTGAATGCATCATGCGTCCAAACATATTTAACTGGCAATCCCATGAGTGCAGCAAGACGAACCGCAGGTTTCATATAATCAGAAAAAACAAAGAATGTTGCACAAACCGCAATAACGCCTCCATGCAATGCTATTCCATTGGCAATAGCTGACATTGTTAATTCAGATACACCTGCCTGAAGAAATGCACCGTTAAAATCTCCTTTTTTGAACTGTTTTGTATGTTTCAAAAATCCATCTGTTTTATCACTGTTTGAGAGATCAGCCGATGCTACGATCATATTTTCGACATGTTTGGCAAAATACGAAAGCACAATTCCTGAAGCTCCCCTGGTAGCAATGTTTTGTTTTTGTTCAATAGATTTAAAATCAATCGAAGGGATTTTGCCTTCATAGTAACTTTTCAATTTATCTGCCAATTCAGGGTTTTCTGATTCCCATTGATCCTGAAGGCCTTTTTTCTCATTCGCCTTTTGAATTTTTGCAGCATTTACTTTGTTCCAGAACTCTTTAACTTCAGGAAATATTACAAACGGATCTTTTGGATCGCCTCCAAGATTCCTGATCGTTTTATCAAATGAAGCACCGGCAGCACTAAGAGGCATTCCATGTGTTTCATATTGCCTTTCAAATGATTTTCCATCTTCCGTAACTGCACCTTTGCCCATGATCGTCTTTCCAATGATAAGGGTCGGCCTCTCTTTTTCGTTACATGCAGTTTTTATGGCATTTCTGATTTCCTGTTGATCGTTACCATTGATAGTCATTACACTCCAACCCCAGGCAGAATATTTCATTGCTGTATCTTCATGTGTCACAGCATTTGTTTCCGTAGAAAGCTGAATATCATTCGAATCATAAAACATAATCAGGTTGCTTAAACCAAGATATCCTGCAATACGGCCAGCGCCCTGCGAAATTTCTTCCTGAACACCTCCGTCAGAGATAAAAGTATAGATCTTATGTGACATCCACTCACCAAAACGTGTTGCCAGGAATCTCTCGGCTATTGCAGCTCCCACAGCCATGGCATGTCCCTGTCCTAAAGGACCTGATGTGTTTTCCACTCCTTTCGAAGGATTCACTTCGGGATGACCGGGAGTAATACTTCCCCATTGTCTGAAATTTTCAATATCATGCAATGAATAATAGCCTGCAAAAGTTAAAATTGAATAAAGCATGGGGGACATATGACCGGGATCCAGAAAAAATCTGTCTCTGTTGATCCATTTTCCGTCGCGGGGATCGTAATTTAAAAATTCTGAATAAAGGATATTTATAAAATCTGCTCCCCCCATAGCACCTCCGGGATGACCCGATTTTGCCTTTTCAACCATTGCTGCAGATAAAATTCGAATATTGTTAGCCGATTTTTCAATAACTTCCTTCATAATCTGTTGGTATAATTAAATTAATGAGTTATAAACTTCCTGCGTTTCAGAGTTCACAAAAGTAATGACTTTTCATAGGTTTAAAATTTTTTGCAATAAAAAATACAAAAAAATATACACCTTATGGACCTCCATTTTTAATCCTTTCACAAGTCGCGATATATATCGGGATAAATCCTTTTTCATTGCGATAATCAATGCGTAAATTCTTCCTGTTCGTTTCAGAAGCAATACAATGTATTTTCATCAGTCTGTTATAAGCATTGATATCGTATATGGGACACATATTCTGTGAATTATTTTCGAATCTGGTAAAGATTCGTATTTTTACCTTCGTTTCAAAAAACGCATACATTATGATTCAACGTATTCAATCCTTATTTCTTTTAGCCGCAACTATTCTATCTGTAATCATTATTGTTCATCCAATTTCCAGTTTGGCTCTAACCAATAAAGTTTTTGCGGAATTTAATACGTATGGATTAATGATGAAAGGAGATCATCCTGAAATGCTATATAACACCTTTCCTGTTCTTGTGCTTGCTATCGTTACAGCCTTGCTTAATCTGACTACCATTTTCCTTTTTAAGAAGAGAATTCTTCAAATGAGAATTTGTGTCTATAGCATCCTGCTTACCATAGGACTTATAATTTCTATTGTTGTCTATTATCTTTTAATCAAGAGGAATTTTGATGTTATCTCACATGCCTTTTCATACAGCGCGGTACTACCATTTGTAAATGTCATTTTAATTTTCCAGGCTTTTCGAGGTATACGAAGAGATGACCTGTTGCTGAAATCATATAACCGTTTAAGAGATTAAACTTTTGTAACGGTTAAATGATCTCAATATGCTCACTATCTGTAATCTTTTCACAGTAGATACACCTCAATGTAATATCTTTTTTATCAGTAACCTGAAATTTTGTTGGTATTTTTTCATGATTGGTAATGCACATCGGGTTTACGCATTTCGCTATACCGGTGATCTCATCCGGCAATTCAACCACTCTTTTTTCAATCACCTTATAATCTTTTATAATATTAAGCTTTGCTTCCGGTGCAATCAATGCAATTCGATTGATGTCTTTATCTTTAAAAAAGATCCCTGACAGTTTTATGATGGCTTTTTTCCCAAGTTTTTGACTTTCCAGATTTGTGCCGAAAGTGATCATGCCTTCGTTTTTCTCCAACCGCAAAATTGAAATCACCTTGAACAAACTATTGGCGGGGATATGATCTATTACTGTTCCATCTTTAATTGCACTGACTTCTAATATTTTATCTTTCATAGAGAATTGATTTATCAGAATTTACATGTTTTCCTTAATAAACAATTTTGAATTTTCATTACAAATACAGTATCA
>CAZWFM010000017.1:0-15960 GCA_964633185.1 uncultured Bacteroidales bacterium
GTAGGAACAAGGAGGTAGGAACAAGGAGGTAGGAACAAGGAGGTAGGAACAAGGATAAGAAACTTAGCGGTATTTGGGGAATGAAATTTCATAAGAATTAGGTTCATGGTTTTACTATTAGAATTTATTGTATGAATAATAAAGTTGAAAAGTTTGAGGATCTTCAAATATGGCAAAGGTCTATGGATTTTGTTTGCAAAGTATATGAGTTGTTTGAGCATTCGCGTGATTTTGGGTTTAAAGATCAGATACAAAGAGCTTCGGTTTCAATACCAGCTAATATTTCAGAAGGTTTCGAAAGGCACACAAATAAGGAATTTGTAAGGTTTCTTTTTATAGCACGAGGATCATCTGGCGAATGCAGGACCTTATTATACCTGGCAAAAAGAATAAAATATTTAGAAGGTCCGATAGCCGATGAACTTATTGATGAAATAAAACAAATCTCTTCAATGATATTTGGATTGATCAAAACAAGACAAAAGGATTTTTAAAATATGGAGATTATGAATTAAAGAGAAAAGAGTTTAATAACAGGAAATTGATTCTCTAATTACTCCTTTCTCCTTTTTACTTTCTCCTTTAATACTTATACTATGATAAAAACTGTAGAACTCTCAAAAGTATTCCGCACAGAGGAAGTAGAGACCACTGCGCTTAACAAAGTAAATATGGAGGTTAAAAAAGGTGAATTTGTAGCAATTATGGGCCCTTCAGGTTGCGGCAAATCAACCCTTTTGAACTTAGTGGGCTTGCTGGATAATCCTTCAGGAGGCAAATATTATTTCAATGGTAAAGAGGTATCAAAGTTCAAAGAACGTCACCGCACCGATTTACGAAAAGGTAACATTGGTTTTGTGTTCCAGAGTTTTAACCTGATCGACGAATTAAACGTGTACGAAAATGTTGAACTCCCGCTTGTATATCTGAAACTTCGTGCCTCAAATCGAAAGCAGATGGTTGAGAACGTTCTGGAGCGCATGAAGATCGGTCACCGTAAAAAACATTTCCCTCAGCAGCTCTCCGGAGGACAACAGCAGCGTGTTGCCATAGCCCGTGCTGTAGTTGCCAATCCAAAACTTATCCTTGCCGATGAGCCGACAGGTAACCTCGATTCGAAAAACGGTCTTGAAGTAATGAAACTTCTTACCGAGCTAAATAAAGAAGGCACCACCATTATTATGGTAACTCATTCTGAGCACGATGCCGGTTTCTCACACCGTATAATCAATCTGTTTGACGGGAAAATTATCACAGAAAAAATGAAACACAAATTTGAATCCATTGAAGCTGAAGATATAATAGAAGGCTAAAGAAAAATTAAACCTTGACCATGATTCATATTAGAGATATTTCCTATGCAATCAGACACATAAGGCGTTTCAGGGAATACTCCCTGCTGAATGTAATCGGTCTGGCCCTGGGAATGGCCAGTGCAATCCTGATCTTGCTCTGGATTGAACACGAGGTACGAACAGATAAGTTTCACCTACATGGGAATGATATTTACCTCATGCACAAAATGCTCAAAAATTCCGTTGGTCAAACATCCATCGATATTGCTATGACCGGCCCCTTTGCTCCGGTGATTGAAAAAGAGATTCCCGAGGTTATAGCTGCTGTGCGTGTGACATGGAAAAACGAACTTCTTTTCCGATTGGGTGATAAAATGTACTACGAGGAGGGACATTATGCCGACAGTGCTTTCTTTAAAGTGTTTTCCTTCCCCTTTGTTGCGGGTGATTCTGCCAAAGCCCTCAACGACCCGAACTCAGTAGTTATTTCAGAGACACTGGCAGAAAAATATTTTGGCAAAGAAAATGCCATCGGAAAAACCATTCATATCCGCGATGAAAAAGAAGAATTGTTCACGGTCACAGGAGTATTTGAAGATCCGCCTGTATATTCATCTCTTACCTTCGACTTTATACTCCCTTACAGTAAGTACTATGAATACAACCAGGAGTTTATACATTGGGATAATTTCAGCATGATGACTTACCTGCACGTTCAGCCTAATACACCGCGCGCGCTACTAGATCAAAAGCTGAATGCAGTATACAAAATACATGGTTCATGGAAATTGCCTTCCTTTTTTGTTCAACCTTTTGAAGAAGTTCATCTCTATGGCGATTACGAAGAATCAAAGGACAATCCCTCCGGCCTTATTTTATATGTTAAGATCTTTTCCCTTGTAGCACTCTTCATCATTTTTCTGGCCGGTATGAATTATACCAATCTTGCCACAGCCATTGCAACAAAAAGAGGCCGGGAAGTAGGGGTAAAAAAAGTATTCGGTTCAGGCCGTTCAAACATATTCCGTCAATTTACACTGGAAGCTGTTGTACTTACATTTTTTGCATTTCTATTGTCCATATTCATCGTTGAACTGGTCCTTCCGTATTTTAATAAATTGATTGATGTGGATTTGGTGCTGAGCCTCCAAAATCCCCACACCCTGCTTATTGCATTTATGGTCCCTGTCATTACGGGAGTTTTGTCAGGCATATTCCCTGCCTTCTATATGTCGGCTTTCAAGCCCATCACAATACTCAAAAATATTTACAAACAAAACAGGGGATTACCCCGGTTAAGGCAGTCACTTGTTGTATTTCAATTTATAATCACCATTGCATTTATCATTTCTTCCCTGCTGATCTTCAAACAGATCAAATATATTCAGAATAAGACTTTGGGACTAAATGAAGAAAATGTGGTTTTCTTTCCGCAAAGCCTTCATATAATGAAACACAGGGAAACGTTCAAACAGGAGCTTGAAAAGCAACCCGGAATAATAAGCGTAACCTATACAAGCAATTCACCACTGGAAATAACCAGCAACACTTATGGAACAAGCTGGCGAGGTAAAAATCCTGAAGATAATGTTCCTGTACCTTTAATAAATGTAGATTATGATTTTTGCAGAACCTTTGACATCGATATAATCGCCGGCCGCGATTTTAGTAAACAATTCGCTTCCGACACCAATTCTGTACTAATAAATAAGATATACGCTCAAATAATGGGAATGGAGGATCCTGTTGGCGAAGTATTAAATTACTGGGGCCGTAAAGCAAGTATAATTGGTATAGTAAAAGATTTTCATATTGGAAGCATGCACCTGCCGCTTCAGCAACTTTTAATTATAAACAGGCCGAGTGAAACCTGGCTCACTATGGTTCGTATTGATGGCAGCATACGTAAACAAGCTATTCAGAATCTTGAAAGAACTTTCCGGGCTTTTGATGAGAGCGTCCCGTTCGAATACCAGTTTATTGATGAGAAATATGCCGAAAACTACGAATCGGAGAAACGTCTTAGCAGGCTGGCATTGCTTTTCACCATTCTTTCCATAGTAATTTCTTGCCTGGGACTTTTCGGACTGGCATTGTTTACGGCCGAACAGCGTACGAAGGAAATTGGCATCCGGAAATCGATCGGAGCAAAAACTTCACAGGTAATGGCTTTGCTTACGAAAAAATTTTTGGGATGGGTGCTCATCTCCTTTGGTATTGCGAGCTTAATTGCATACTATGCCATGCATTCCTGGCTTGAAGGATTTGCCTACCGCACAACGATAAACTTATGGGTATTTATTACTACAGGAGCTATTGCAATTACTATTGCACTTATTACGGTAAGCTGGCAGGCATACCGGGCAGCCAATCGGAATCCGGTGGAAAGCTTACGCTATGAATAGGGAAATGAAAGATAAAAAATTAAAAATTAAGAATGAGAACAAATCTGGTATATGCAATACGTAACATTTTAAAAAATGCAACCAACTCCGTTATTTCCGTTGTCGGTCTGGCTATAGCAGTTGCCTGCTGCCTGTGGATTTATTTTTTTGTAAGCCAGGAACATAGCTATAACAATTTCTACAAAAATGCTGGCCGTATCTTCAGAATTAACTACGAGCTTAAGTATATTGACGAAACCGAACAGGACGTTCGCGTTGAACCGGAGATAGCCGATCTTTTAGTACAAAATGTGCCACAGATTGAAAAAAGTACCGAGTACAGGTTTGCCTTCAAACACGTATTAAAACATGAGAATGAATTCTTTGATACTGAAATGGGTTATGCCGACAGGGAATTCTTTGATATATTTAGTTTTCAGGTAATAGCAGGTGATCAAAATGAGTTTTTCAGAAATCCCGATGAAATTATAATTACCCGGGAATTAGCTGATAAATTGATGAGAAAAGATAAGACAGATTATTCAGTTTTGATAGGACAAGGCGTTGAGTTTCCTCTGAATTATAATAACCGGCAGTTTCATATTACCGGTATCCTGGAAAATTTACCTCCAAATTCAAGTTTCCGACGATTTGAGGGAATCATTCCAGGTGAAAATGGACGTAACTTCGGCGGATGCGATAACAGTCTGGGCTATACCTCCATTTATTATTTGGTAAAGGAAAATGCAAATATTCATGATGCTGAGAAAAACACTATTGACCAGGTAAAAGCATACTATGATAACCGAATCCAGCAATTGATCAATAATAATGAATTAATCGATGTACCGGATGCCTTTAATCCGTTTGTGCTCTCTATGAAAGATGTTTATTTTAAAAATGAAATTATAACTTGTTCTGAGATAGCTAGCAGTCATAATAACTCAGTCATTTTAATAAGCATCGGTATTATAATATTACTTATAGCTTGCAGTAATTATACCCTGTTATCCCTTGGGCAAGCCATAAAAAAGATGGGAGAAGTGGGCATTCGGAAAGCTATGGGCGCCAGAAAGAGCAATATATTTTCCGTCTTTTTTTCTGAGGGTCTGGTGCTTACATTCATGGCCTTTATCTTAGGGTCCATACTATGTTCATTTTTCCTTCAGAATGTAAACAGGATCGCAGAAATTGAAATATATACCCATTTAATTAAAAAAACCGGAATTGTAATTTTTGTTATCATCTCATTCCTGATGATTGTGCTGTTTACAAGTACGATACCTGTATTGATATTCTCTAACATCAATCCCAATCAACTGGTCACTAAAAAGCTTACAACCGGAAGAAAAGGAGTATTTTCACAACTTTTTGTATCCTTTCAGTACAGCTTATCCATAATCCTGATCATCATTACCATTTGTATAGTTCGTCAGGCCAATTATCTGAAAAACAAATCTATAGGCGTTTCGAGTGAAAATATTGTGGATTTGCGAATCGACAGGGTTGAGGGGGACCAAAAGATACTACTGCGTAGTTTAATAGAAGAACATCCGGGAATTATAGATCTTACCTTATCATCCCGGAATTTTATGAATGGAAGCTCCAACAACTATGTCAACAAAGGAAATGGAGAACAAATCCTGGTGTTTCGCTTCCGAGTTGATGAAAACTATATCCCCACATTAGGTTTGCAACTTATACACGGTAAAAATTTCTCTTTCAGAAACATAAAGGCATGTGACCAATCCATTGTTGTTAATTCGGCATTCATTGAAGCTTTTGGTATTGAGGATAATCCTATTGGCAGGACCTATAACATAGGAGGAACTGATTTCTCTATCATTGGTGTGGTAGATGATTATTATTACCAGGATTGCAAAAGAGTGCTGAAGCCAGCCATGTTATTCACCCGACTGAATTACGGAAATGATTATAACAATCTCCTGATAAAATTCCGCCCGGAACAACTTTCCGATGTAATGGAACATGTGAAGAAGTGTTACCGGAAGGTGGCTCCCGGAAAATCTTTCGAATATACCTTTTGGGATGAAGAGTTGGGCAAACGTTATGAAGAAGAAGAGCGATGGAGCAAAATTGTAGGATTGGCTTCAATAATTGCCATATTAATTTCCTCACTGGGACTTTTCGGCTTAACAATTCTGCTTATAAATCAGCGGATTAAAGAAATTGGAATACGAAAGGTAAACGGGGCCCGGTCGACCGATGTATTAATAACGATCAACAAAACATTTGTTATCTGGCTTTTAGCTTCAATTCTAATTGCCACCCCCATAGCCTATAGTATTGTGAAATTATGGCTCAGGGACTATCCCTACAAGGCAGTGATCAGCTGGTGGATTTTTATCCTTGCAGGAGCAATAGCATTGAGCATTGCGCTAATAACTGTGAGTTGGCAAAGCTGGAGGGCGGCGACAAGAAATCCTGTTGACTCGCTTAGGTATGAATAATAATTAATGAAAAATTAAGAATTAATAATGAGGTATTAATCAAAGATAAGTTCGATTTAAGACTTTGGGCTTCGATCTCGGGTCTTCAGGCTTTAAGTACCCTTGCTGTGTTGAAAATAAAAAACAATAGAAACCATGATAAAGCACTACATAAAAGTCGCACTTCGCAACCTGGCAAAACAAAGGTATTATACTTCGATTAATATAATCGGACTGGCTTTTGGAATCGCTGCATCTGCCCTTATTTTTCTCTGGATAAATCATGAAACGAGTTACGATAAATTCCATGAAAATTACAAAAATATTTACCGTGTTACAACGGAGGCATCGTTAGGAGGCCAGAGATTCGAAGTTTGCCTGGTTCCCTCTCTGTTTGCGGAAACATTCACTGAAGTATGTCCGGAAGTCGAAAAAACAGCCAGAATAACGCGATATTTTGATCTTGTATTTAAATACAAAGACAACAACTTCAAAGAAAAGAAAGTAATTATGGCAGATACAAGTTTGTTTCAACTGTTTCATTTTAAATTCCTTGAAGGAAATCCGGAAAAACCTTTTAACAGCAGGGAGAGTATCATTCTCACCGAATCGGTAGCAAAAAAGTATTTTGGCAATGAAAGTGCCTTAGGGAAAGTACTGATCGTTAATAACCAAAATGCTGTTATTGTATCGGCTGTTATTAAAGATATACCTTCAAATTCACATATGAAATTTAATGCGGCTTTATACTTTGATGTGAGGGACACGTGGGACAATTTTAACTGGTTAACCTATGTTATGTTTCATGATGGCTTTTCTAAAGCAAATGTAAAGAATTCATTGCGCGAAATTGTTGACAACAACATACTTCCCGAGATGTCAGGCTATTTTGGAATAACAGTTGAGCAATTCAAAAATGCCGGTAACTATATTCATCTGGATATGCAATCCTTAAAATCCATTCATCTTAATTCAAATTACTACGGAGAATTAGAGGCCAACGGGAACAAAACCTATGTCATGTTCTTCTCTATTATTGCCCTTTTCATATTATTCATAGCAGGAATAAACTATATGAATCTCTCAACTGCTTACTACGATACCAGGGTTTTGGAAGTAGGGATCAGAAAGGCGAACGGAGCGACACCCGGAATTCTTGTCAGACAGTTTTTAAGCGAATCAATCCTGATAAGTATAGCGGCTTTTATTATCGGAATTGGAATCATTGAAGCTGCCCTTCCTCTATTTACTCGTTTTTTAGACATAGAAATTAATGAAGGAATGTCAAAGAGCTGGCATTTTGTATTGTCATTATTCGCTTTGATTCTGGTATTAGGATTGATCTCAGGCATCTATCCTGCCGCCTATCTTTCAAGGTTTAAAACAACTTCCATTTTAAGGCATAAATTGAAGTCGTCAGGAAAACCATCGTTAACTATCCGTTCCGCTTTAGTGGTCACTCAGTTTACCATAACCATTGTGGTTATTATTGCTACTATCCTGGTAAAAAAACAGGTGAATTTTATGCTGAATAAGGAGCTGGGATTTACCAAAGAGCAACTTGTTGTGATTGAAGGGGCGAATAATTTAGGGGATCAAAAGGAAACATTTAAAAACGAATTATTGCAAAATCCTCAAATTATCAACGTGAGTTACTCCGATACGTATCCTGGAGAAAACTATAATAACATAACAGGTTATGGCTTACAGGGTGACGGTCCTGACGTACAATATGTGTTAAAAACCATCTCTGTATCCACCGATTACTTCGATACCTATGAAATGGATCTCATTTACGGCCGGAAATTTTATCCGACCGACAGGTCTGCAGTGATATTAAATGAAAACGCTATGAAGTTAATGAAGATAGAGAATAACCCGTTAAATCATCATATTCTATCAAATGATGAACCATTGCTTGTAGTGGGAGTAGTTAAAAATTTTCATCACGATGCATTGAATATTACACTTGATCCTATGTTGATCCGCTTGGCTGATATCCGGTTTTTAAATAACATCAATGTTCGCCTGGCAAAAGGAAATGCCAAAGAAGCCATGAGCTATATTCATAAAAAATGGGATACAATATCAAACAATTTGCCCTTTGAGTATTATTTTCTGGATGAAAAGCTAAGATCAGCTTATAATGCCGAGATGAAGGCTGGCAAAGTATTTACGGTTTTTTCAATCCTCTCGATAGTGATTGCGTGTATGGGTATACTGGGAATAGCTTCATTTCTGTTGCAAAGGCGCATTAAAGAAATAGGTATCCGGAAAGTGAATGGCGCTAAAATAACTGAAATACTGGCCTTACTCAACAAGGATTATATAAAATGGGTGGCTGTTTCCTTTATAATAGCCACACCTGCAGCATATTATCTGATGAATAAATGGCTTAATAATTTTGCTTTTAAGACTGAAATGAACTGGTGGATATTTGCCCTGGCCGGTTTGCTGGTATTAAGCATTGCATTGCTGACCGTAAGCTGGCATAGCTGGCGGGCAGCAACAAGAAATCCGGTTGAAGCATTGAGGTACGAGTAATAAAAAATAAAATGAATTCAAATTAAATCAAACAAAATCATGTTAAAAACTCTCTGGAAAATATCGATACGAAATATTTTAAAACACAAAATATACGCATTGGTCAATGTGTTTGGACTTACACTGGGTTTTACAGCATTCATACTAATTGCTCTTTTCCTTCGGTATGAACTTACCTGGGATCGGTCAAATGAATTCTTCGACCGGATTTACCGGGTTCAAAGGCATTTCGATAATGTCAGTCATAGTATGGGAGGAAATAATATTTCACCACATACCCGGGCTATAACTGCAAAACTTATAAATGATCAATACCCTGATTTTGAAAAAATTACACTGATCCGGGAAAATGAAAGAAAATACCTGTCGAACTCAAATGATCAACTGTTTTGTACCGATGATGGCATTTCGGCCGATAAAAATTTTTTCGACGTATTTAGCTATGACTTTATCGATGGTGATAAAAATACAGCATTGTCAGGACCATTCAACATCGTCCTTTCCGAAACACTCGCCAACAAATTATTTCCCGAAGGAAATGCTTTAGGTCGAGGTGTAAAATTTGAAAAGAAATATGAATTTAAAGTTACAGGCATATACAGGGACCTTCCGGAAAATACGAGCCTAAGGCCTCCCTATATAACTTCGTTTGTTTCACTCAGGACAACAGACAATATAGATGTCGACAATATTTGGTCGGGTGACTGTATGACTTTTGTTCTGCTCAATAAAGGAGCAAACAGTAACCATGCAAATTCAAAAATCAAGGATGTATTCACAAAATACAATCAACTTGAATTTGAAAAACTGAAACTTTGTTCCTTATCTAAATTGCACCTGGGATACGAAGAAAGGAATGACTATCTGGTTGTGCTGATGCTGTTCGGACTCACAGGATTATTCATTCTTATCATGTCATCATTCAATTATATAAACCTTTCCGCAGCGAAAGCTTCGGAGCGAGGTAAAGAAATAGCTATTAAAAAGTTGATTGGAAGTAAACGATCTGCACTGATTATGCAGTTTTTGTTTGAGACAACTATCCTGGCATTTGTCGCATTAATCTGTTCATTCTTATTCACTCACCTGATCTTACCTTTGTTCAATTCGATTGTTGATAAACACATAGAGTTAAATATTATCTTTCAATGGAAGTTTGTTGTCTTAACAACTGTTGTTCTGCTCTTACTCGGATTGATATCGGGTATTTATCCATCTTTGTATCTTTCATCTCTTAAAATAGTCACCCTGGTAAAAGGCAAAGGTTCCGGACAGGTTCCCGGCAAGCTTTCCTTGAGAAAGTCTTTGGTGATGATCCAATTTGCCATTTCGGTATTCCTCATCGGATTAACATTGATTATTGCTATTCAGGTAAATTATCTAATAAACAAAGACCTGGGATTCGATAAAGAGAATATTTTATATACCCGGATAAAATCGACGGCTGCTGCAGAGAATTTCGATGACCTGAGAAATACCCTAATGAAGTATCCTTGGATTGTAAACGGTTCATTATCGGAAGAACTACCCTTCAATGATATTGGTGGCCGAACAATAAACTGGGAAGGAGCGCTTCCTGATGAAAAGATAAATGTTCGCTTTAATTCCGTGAGCTACGATTACCTGGATAATTTCAGAATTTCACTGATTGCCGGTAGAAATTTCTCTCGCCAGTATTCTTCAGATATTGAAAATTCATGTATTATAAACGAAACAGCAGCACGTTGTTTTGGTTGGGATGATCCTGTGGGAAAAAGAATTAACACCAACCGGTGGAGAATTATAGGCGTTGTTAAAGATTATCATTACAAAGATATGCACAACGCGATAGAGCCCCTTGTTCTGGTATTAAATTCCGGAGCAATGAATGACGAAAAACTTTATGCCTTTCGAATAAATTCCGGCAATGTCCCTGGTGCAAAAGCAATTCTTACCCGGGAATTTGAAAAAACATTTCCCTTCGATCCTTTTGAATTCGAGGAATTTTCAATCTGCTTCGACAATGAAGACACTATGAAAATATACAAATCCATCAAAAAATCCATCCTGTTTTTTTCCTTGTTTAATATTTTTCTGGCCATTGTGGGATTACTGGGATTAGTATCTTACTCCGTTCAAAAAAGAAACAAGGAAATAGGTATTCGCAAGATTAACGGATGCTCTGTATTCGAAGTTTTTTTGATACTTAACCGGGAATATATGGTGCTTATTCTTCTGTCACTAATTATCGCCTATCCGGGTTTATATTTTATTTACCAATATCTTCCGGGGGCGTATAAACTGCCTCTTCAACCTGTTATATTTGCTATATCAACACTAATAGTAATTATTACAGCCTTACTCACGACTGTCATTCATACCTACAGGGCAGCCAACAGAAATCCGGTGGAGGCTCTGAGATATGAATGATATTTACCCCAAACCCCTAAAGGGGCTTAACACTGACTAACATGAGTATTAGTGACCAAGTTTCGATGTTTTATAATGCCTCTCCGGTAATATTTGAAAGGGCGAAAGACCTCAGAAATCATATGACAAAAGCAGAAAAGAAGTTATGGGAACATGTAAAAGGTAAGAAAATATTGAACTTAAGATTCAGAACTCAACATCCAATTGACAGGTTTATTGCAGATTTCTATTGTCACGCATTGAAATTAGTCATAGAAATTGATGGAGGAATTCATAAATCAAAAAATCAAAGCGAATATGATATAGGAAGAGAAGCAGAAATTATCCATTGGGGAGTTAAAATGATTCGCTTCACTAATGAAGAAATTGAAAATGATATGGATTATGTATTAAATAAAATCAAGACTGCATGTATCGATCGAAGAACGATGCTTCAAAGTCCCCTTTAGGGGATTTAGGGGTAACAAACCAAGCTGACGGACAACGACGAGAAATCCAGTGGAGGCATTGCGATATGAATAGGAATATGAAATATGAAGAATTAATCTAGTATAAATTATAAAACCTGAACATAAATGACCATGTTAAAAACAATAAAAATAATCTTAAGCCTGTTGCTCATTGTGAGTATGAATGCCTGTCGTCAAAATAAAATACAGGAACCGAAAAATCTTCCCGGACCGGATAAAATAGCAGAATTCGATAAACTAATCAATTTCATTGCCGACGATCTTGATATTGATTCCTATAGTTATGCCATAATCACAAATAAACGTATTTTAAACTTCAGCGACAAAGGAATTCCGGCAGATATGGTTGTCCCAGTTGGTATTCTGTCGAATATGTTTATAAGCACCATTGTGTTGCAGCTTGCTGAGAAAGAGAAAATCAATATTCAGGACTATGTTGCCGATTATGGTATGGATGATCCCCAACTTAAAAATGTCAGGATCAAAGGTCTGCTGTCACACACTTCCGAAGAAGATGCGGGAACAATCTATCGATTCAACCAACAACGCTTCGAGTTGCTTAAAAAAGCAGCTGAGACTGCATCGGGAAAGGATTTCCAGATCCTTCTGAAATCCTCGCTGAAAAGAGGTCTTGGCATGAAAAAAACCAGGTACGATATAAATCATGATGACGTGAACTCCTATTCATGTTATTCTACACTTTCTGACCTTATCACATTCTCTATGGCGATCGATAATCACGAACTCTTTAAAGAAGAAGATTCTCATGAAATGATGTTTCGTCCCGTATACCTTAAAGACGGGGAACGAACACCATCGGCACTGGGTTGTTTTGTACAATTTTACGGGAATAATAAGTATATCTGGTCATTCGGACAGGGTGAAGGGTATTCTTGTCTTATGCTAAAATCAGTCACGGATACCCTTACATTTATAATGCTGGCTGACAATGAAAAACTAAATACTCCGTTTGATCCGGAAAGGGGAGATATCTGGTCATCGCCAATAGCAATCGGCTTCCTTAAAATATTCAGCATTGATAATGATACAGTTCGTACAATAGATTATTATTCTTCGACAGTTGCTTTGAAAAGGAACCTGGAAATAATCTCCAATACGGAATTTCGTGATCTGGCTGTAAATGAATTGAGCGATTATATACGATTGTATCATTCTATTAAGAAAACAGATCGGTACAATGAACTTGTTAACCTTTATCAGGATCTGTTCCCTTTTGATCTTCCTGCTGAATTCATTGTCAGGGAACCTCTGGCCATAATTAAAGATGCAACTGATTATGTTCGCATAAGGAAATCCTTTACCCTGGATAATAATTCGAAAATTACTGTTTTTGCAGCCGGCGAATTCACAAAAGAACTTACGCTTTCTCCATGGGAATACGATAACGTTGAAATGTTTTTTGATCTGAATCATGAAAGAGGTTTAGGTTTTAACAGCGGAGCAGACGATCGCCAGTACCGGTACAATTATGATTTTCCGGGTATAACCGGGAATGCACCGACTTTCGACAGCATTTTACTGGTACAATACGATGCTTCACCAACGCAATTCAATTTCGAAATAGCTATCCCCTGGAATATATTATTTAACAGCGATTCTATAAAACCAAAAGTCAATCAACTCATGGGATTTGATATTGCCATTGCCGATAATGACGCCGAGGTGCGCGAAGGATCTCTTGCCTGGCATTCGAAGTTAAATGAAACTCCCTGGTCAAATACCAGCACATACGGAACCATGATACTTGCCAATTCGGCTGGAAACAGAGATGATACTCTATGTTATGCTATTGCTGCTTTAAATCCTGTCGGACTTGACGGGCAAAACAAAGGTGAATGGAATAATATTCCCCGGTATCCGATCGATAATGAGTTTATGGAAGGTATAACCGGACCTGATGACCAGTCAGGCTGGTTTCGGACACAGTGGGATGAGAAAAATCTATATTTTCTGGTGGAAGTACAGGATGATGTAAAGCGATTGATGGACAAATCGGGAGATTATGGATGGATCACCTCTGCAAAAGGAGATACGGTTTGGATGATGAAAGAGGAGCATTGTATGCATGCCGGAGGAAGCATATCAAACAAGTATGTATATACAACGATCCCGCTGAAGGCAGGCAACTATACACTGCACTATCAATCGAATCAAACACATTCATACGGACGCTGGGTTAATGAACGGCCGAAACTATCATTTTATGGAATCGCATTGTATAGATAATTAGGAATTTCCTATATATCTTCCCAGGCATCCTGAACTATTTTTAACGTATCTACTAAATGTTATCACACCGTGTCAAAACATTCCTCATATTTGTATTCATATAATAGATTTCTTAATTCAATTCCTGGTATAAAATATGAGTAATAAAACCGATTTACGAATTATGAAATGGTTATTCCTGGTTGCTTCTGGTATTTCTCTGGCTGCAATGACAAATGCACAGGATGTAAGGCTTGCAGAAAAACTTGGTTATCCTGCCGATGCAAAGCTCCTGATCCTTCATGCCGATGATACAGGAGTCTCTCATTCAACAAACCGGGCAGTGATAGTTGGTTTTGAAGAACAAAAGATCAACTCCACATCCATCATGGTTCCCTGTCCCTGGTTTCCTGAAATAGCTGAATATGCAGTAAATCACCCCGAATATGATTTTGGATTGCATTTAACCTATACTTCCGAGTGGAATACCTATAAATGGGCCGGAATTTCTCCTTCAACTGAAATACAAAGTCTGCTCAACGAACAAGGCTATTTTTATGCCACAACAGAAGAAGCCGTAAAGCATGCAAAAGCAAAAGAAGTTGAAACTGAAATGCGCGCACAAATTGAAAAAGCAATTGCTTCGGGTATCGATCCTTCCCATCTTGATAGCCATATGCTACCGCACTTTGGCAACCTGGAAGTGTTCAAAGTTTACCTGAATTTAGGTATTGAATATAAAATCCCTGTTTTGATCCCCGAAAATTATCTTGCACTCGCCGACAGCTTTCGAATACCGGAATTGCAAAATCATGTCATTATAGACCATATATATGAAGCTTCTCCTGATATCGCTCCATCTGACTGGAATACATACTATACTGATATATTGAACAATCTCCGGCCCGGCGTATCCGAACTCATTTTTCACCTGGCTTATGATGATGAAGAAACCCGTGCAATGACTAAAGGTCATGATTATTATGAAGTGAAATGGAGACAACGTGATATGGATTATATCATGAGCAGGGAATTTGAGCAGGCGATACAAAAAAATGATATTCAGCTCATCACATGGAAAGAAATAAAGGAGGTACTTTATCCCGAATAAAAAACCATCCATAAATTTTACAGACTGTCCAAAATATGGACACTCCGAATATTTGGAAATATGACTTAATCCCTATGCTTCAATCTATTACAGGTGATGGCATGTGCTTTGAATTAAAGGTATTAATACGGTATATACTGCTTAAATTATGATACGGTTTTACCTTATCACGGCCTGGCGAAACCTGAAGAAGAACAAGCTTGTTTCAACTTCTAATATATTCGGATTAACTGTCGGACTGGTTTCAGTAAGAACAATCTAATCCGGAAGATTAACGAAATGAATAATTCAGTGTTGAAAGAATAGACTATATGATCAAATTATCAGGTATTTACAAATATTACGATTCTAAATTCCAGCGAACGTTCGTACTGAAAGACATTGATCTGACAATTGAAGAAGGTGAATTTGTCAGTATTATGGGCCCCAGCGGTGCAGGAAAGTCAACGCTGCTTAACATTATTGGTATGCTTGATGATCCCTCAGAAGGTGAATATCTTTTTTATGATAAGCCTGTACAGAATTTAAAAGAAAAGAAAAAAACCGAGTATCACAGATATTACATAGGTTTCATTTTTCAGGCTTATCACCTTATTGATGAATTAACCGTTTACGAAAATATAGAAACTCCCCTTATTTATAAGAGAGTAAAATTGAAAGAACGGAAAGCTATAGTAGCTGATTTGCTCGACAGGTTCAACATTGTGGCCAAGTCAGAACTGTTCCCCGAACAACTTTCAGGAGGGCAGCAGCAACTGGTTGGTATTGCCAGGGCTATTGCAGGCAAACCCAAATTATTGCTGGCCGATGAACCCACCGGCAACCTCCATACCGACCAGGGAAAAGTGATCATGGATCTGTTAAAAAAGCTTAATGAAGAGGGGATGACAATCATACAGGTGACCCATAATGATAGATTTGCGAAATATGGCAAACGAATTATCAGATTGGAAGATGGATTGATGAGCGAATAGCATTTTGAATTGTCGAAAAAGGGAATACTATACCAAAACAAAAAATCCCGACAATTTGTTATTTTAACAAAATCGTCGGGATAAAAAATCGGCG
>CAZWFM010000018.1:0-15924 GCA_964633185.1 uncultured Bacteroidales bacterium
AAAAGCTTACACGGGCTTACAGCCCTATGAATATCCGTTTTTTTATTCTTCAGTCCCATTACCGCAGTACACTCGATTTTTCAAATGAAGCCCTTCAGGCCTCAGAAAAGGGAATGATCAGGTTGATGAAGGCTCTGGAAATTATAAAAGAAATAAAACCTTCAAGCTCTTCTTCATTTGATCTCAATGAAATTATCGAAAAATGTTTTGAAGCATTAAATGACGATTTTAATACTCCGATAGCAATTGCACAGTTATTTGAAGGTGTTAAATTTATAAATCTGCTGGATGAAGGAAAAGAAACACTTAGTGCTAAAGATTTAGAGGTTTTTATTCATTTCATGAACACCATTACCAGAGATATTTTAGGATTAAAAGAGGAATGGATTGAACAAAAATCTGAAGAGGAAGATAAATTGATCCAACTGATAATCGATTTAAGACTGAACGCACGGAATAAAAAAGATTTTGAGTCTTCTGATATGATTCGTAAAAGGCTTTCTGAAATCGGTATTTCACTTAAAGATACGAAAGAAGGTACCAAATGGGAAAGATCTTAACTTCTACCCTGCTCCACCAAATTTTTTTAAGATCTCTGATGCCCTGATTGCTCCCTCAAACATCGCTTCCCTGATGTTTTGTCTGGCAAAATATGTTATACAAAAAGCGGCCTGGTAAGCATCTCCACATCCGGTAGTATCAATAACTTTATCAACTTCAATAGCAGGTTGAAAATACTTCTCATTTCGATAAAAAACAACACTGCCTTCAGAACCAAGCATAGCAACAATCATTTTATTATTTTGATTGGAAATGTGCTCTAATTTTTCCAGGTTCTCTTTTTGAGTACTTACAAAACCGATTTCAATATCCGGAAGAAATTTATAAAGAATTTGTTCATCATTGAAATGAAGAAAATCAACCACTATTTTTTTTTCTCTTTTGTTTTTCTGTATCAATACTTCAAGTTTCTTATCTGTATAGGGAATTGCTATTACATCATAGTGTAAGATTTTTGTATAATCGCTTTTCGAAAAATCAAAGGCATTAAATACCCCGTCTTGCCAGTCCCCGGGTTTTGAATACCTTTCTCCGTCAGGTGTATTGTATAGTTTATTAGATGCGGTTTCCCCTTTCTTAACATAAAGAAGATTTGTAGTGATTTTATTCTTGTTAAGCAATTCAATGATTTGTTTACCCCCGACATCATCACCAATAAAACCAGCAACAGCTACTTTTTCAGAACTTATTTTTTTTGCGTTAATAGCAAAATTCAGGCTGTTACCTCCCGGTTTACTGATTCCCCGTTCAGGGTAATAATCAACGCATAACGCTGACAAAGCAATTACTTTCATAAAAATGAGTTATTTCTTTATACTTTACTGATAGAATAAATCGAAATGTTTTGTAATTATGTATCGAAAAAGGTCATTTTACGTACAATTTTATGTTGTAATAATAAATAAAAAATGAAAACGCAGCGATTTAATACATTTCTATTACTGATACTTGTAATTGTTTCCTTTTTATTTTGTTGTACTGATAAAAAGGAAGACAACGATCCAGTAGACAGCAACGAAGACAGTGTATATATTTTTGTTGATGAGGTAATGAAATACTGGTACTTATGGAATGATAAAGTACCTGATATTGATATATTCCAGTATAATACACCCCAGGATCTACTTGATGCTTTGATGTATACGCCTCTTGATCACTGGAGCTTTATTGATAAGCTGGATGCGGTCCAAGCATTATTTGAGGAAGGAGAATATTTTGGTTTTGGCTTCTTGTTAAAATTTGATGCTTACGGAAACCTTCGTATCCCTTTGGTTTATGAAAATTCTGAAGCCTATGAATTGGGTATTCGCAGAGGTAATATTATCAGTACAATAAATGGAATACCAGCAACATTATTTGATGATTATGAATCATTTTTCGATTATGATCCTGCCACATTCACCTTCGAAATTTATGATAATACGGCAACATTAAAAACAATTACTCTTGCTAAATCAACCATTATTCAAAACGGAGTACTTTATTCTAATATTTATACTGTTTCCGGACATAAAACCGGCTATATTGTATACGATAGCTTTCTGGGATATAGCAAAGAAGAACTTGAAGAAGTAATAACATATTTTCAGGCCAATAACATTACTGAATTAATCGTTGATTTGAGATATAATGGTGGTGGTTATGTCAGTCTGGCGCAAGAATTATGTGAAATAATAATGCCGTCTGAAACTGCCGGTAAGATTTTTTATACTTCAATACATAATGAAATAGTTGGTCCGGAATTAGATACAACTTTGTATTTTTCAGAAAATGAGTTAAACCTTGATCTTGACAGGGTATTTTTTATTACAACTTCTGCATCTGCTTCTGCCAGTGAATTGGTTATCAATACTTTGGATCCGTATATGGAGGTATTTATTATTGGTTCTCCTACTCATGGAAAGCCGGTGGGTATGTATGGATTTGTATTTCAGGACTGGGCTTTGTTCCCGATAACTACTCAACTATTAAATGCTGAAGGCTATGGAGATTATTTTGATGGATTAATGCCTGATTGTTATGCTGAAGATGGTTTAACCAGCGATTGGGGTGATGAAACAGAGCAAAGCTTAAGTCAGGTTTTTCATTATATTTCTTATGGCGGTTTTAACAATACCCTTGCAGTAAATGTAAAATCAACAAGATCAGAACTTTCATTGAAGCAATATCTTAATAACAAAAGTTTATTAATACTTGAAAAATAGTATTCGATTTTTCTCTTCGATAAAATATGAACACTTGAACATCTTACTTTACAAGTATTGGAGAACAATAATTTGGTTTTTATTAAGTGCTTTTGTTCTCTTTACTCCAGGTGAAAATCTACCAGTTAAAAGTATTCTCCAAATTGGCCATATTGATAAGGTTATACATTTCGTTATTTTTCTTTTATTACAATTCTTAATTCTATATGATTTCGGGTACACAAAAACATCCATTCCATTAAAAAATCAGATGGGTATTTTTTTTGCAGTAATTGTATATGCAGCTTTATCAGAATTGATACAAGTTTTCTTTCTTTCTGAAAGATATGGTAGCTGGTTTGATTTTATTGCCGATATATTCGGCATAACCACAGGCATATTAATATATACCCTATTCAAAAAAAGAGTTATAAAACCATTTTAATTTCTGAATTTTTATATTCGTCAGCTAGTCTTCCAATTGTAAAATCAGAAAACATTCTTGTAATATCATTTCTTATCGATTGATAATGATCGTGTATGGAACACTTGCTATTGCCTTTAACATCTTTACAGCTTTTGTTTGATATTAAACATTTATCAAACAAATCATCTCCATCAATGATTTTGATAATATCAATTAATTTGGTTTTTCTTGTTTCTTCTGAAGCATAAAATCCTCCATTTGGGCCTTTGGTTGAATAAAGGATTTTCTTCTTGGCCAGGATTTGAAGTATCTTCCCCAAAAAAGGAGAAGGGATATCAAGTTCTTTTGCAATTATTTTTATTCCAATTTTTTCATTTTTCTTATAATGAACTACCAGATATATTAACGCTCTTATTGCATAGCGTGAGGTGTTGGAAAGCATATATCACTTATTTAAATAGGTATTTTATCTATTCTTCTTTGATGTCTTCCCCCTTCAAAGCCAGTGTTCAGAAATACATCCACAATTTTTTCAGCTTTATCTTCATCTAGAAATCTTGCAGGTAAAGCACATATATTAGCATTATTATGTTTTCTTGCCAATTCGGCGATCTCAATATCCCAGCATATAGCTGATCTTATACCAGCATGTTTATTCGCTGTCATACTTATTCCATTGCCACTGCCACACAAAGAAATTCCAACATCATATTCCTTATTTTCAATTGCATGAGCTAAAGGATGGGCATAATCAGGATAATCAGAACTTTCCTTTGTATAAGAACCAAAATCTTTCAGTTCATGCCCCCTTTTTTTTAATGCTTCTAACAGATGTTGTTTCATCTCAAATCCTGCATGATCACTGGCAATTGCTATTTTCATAATTGTTCTGTTATAGTCCTGGCACAAATATACGGTTTTTATAAATCATACCGTTTGGCAAATATCCCATTACTCAAGTATTCATTTCACTAATATTCATTATCCGAATTTTGAATCCTGTGAGCGCATTGGCTTCGCCGTGCTCGTGAGAATAGTTCCTCGTCGCTTGCGGCGAGGAACTTCAATATTAAACATAGGTTGTTAATTCTTTGTTAAATACAGTGGAGAATTTTCAATAAAAATTACTTGACTTCTTCAAAACAAAAACTTATTTATTTTTTTCCTGAATAATCCAAGAAATAATGTCACTTAAAATTGTTGTATTTTTAACATAGATTAAACAAAAGTTGAATTGCATTTTATTGAATTTTTTTTCACTATTATACTTTTCAACAGATTGTTAAATTAGCCTTTAATAATTCATTATTAATTGGTTACGAAAGAAATACTGTTAATAAAGTATCAATATTTTCTTAATTACAAAATATGCAAATGCAATAAAGAATTATTTTAAACAAATTCAACACCCTATCATCATCATTATAAAAGATCAATATTTCAAATATTAATATTATATAAGATGTTGGAGAATATTCATAAAAATGATTTACAAAAATTTGGATTTCTGAATATTAAAGTGGACAACAACATTGATCTCAAAAAAGAAATAAATACACTTCGAAAAGATAAAAATGCAATTATTTTGGCACATTATTATCAGGAAGGAGAAATTCAGGATCTTGCAGATTTTGTTGGTGACAGTCTTGCATTGGCAAGAAAAGCAGAATCAACAAAAGCCGATATTATATTATTTTCAGGCGTCCATTTTATGGCAGAAACTGCTAAAATTTTAAATCCTTCAAAAAAGGTCTTATTGCCTGACTTAAATGCAGGTTGCTCTCTGGCTGATTCTTGTGATCCAAAGGAATTTAAAAAGTTTAAAGAAAAATACCCTAACCATACAGTAATTAGTTATGTAAATACAACTGCAGAAATCAAAGCTTTAACTGATATAATTTGC
The DNA here is from genome assembly GCA_964633185.1 of uncultured Bacteroidales bacterium. Classification (GTDB taxonomy): domain Bacteria; phylum Bacteroidota; class Bacteroidia; order Bacteroidales; family UBA10428; genus UBA10428. The sequence continues at coordinate 5,075 of CAZWFM010000018.1, forward strand.
ACTTCAACAAATGCTTTACAGATAATAGAAAGCTTACCGGAAAATGAAAAAATAATATTTGCTCCTGATAGAAATCTGGGGAATTATATTAATAGCAAAACAAACCGAAATATGGTGATTTGGAATGGAGCATGTCATGTACATGAAAAATTTTCCTTAGAAAGGATTTTAGAAATTAAAAAGAAAAATCCGGATGCAAAACTAATAGCACATCCGGAATGTGAAAAACCCATATTACTGGTTGCAGATCATATTGGCTCGACTTCTTCACTGCTTAATTTTACAAAAACAGATCATTCAAAGAAATACATAGTTGCAACTGAATCCGGTATATTGCACCAGATGAAAAAATTTAACCCTCAGAAAGAATATATTCCTGCACCACCAAAAGATTCATCCTGTGCTTGCAACGATTGCAATTTTATGAAATTAAATACCGTTAAAAAAATATATACTGCCTTAAAATATGAAATGCCAGAGCTGGTAATGGAAGAACAAATTAGAGAAAAGGCAGAAAAACCAATTAGAAGAATGTTAGAGATTTCAAATAAACTTGGATTATAACAATGAAGAAAAAAATAGTAGTTTTTGGTATATTCATTTCAATTGTAACTATTTCATTTTCACAAGAAGAAGTTAATCCGAATGGCTATAACATAATTTATTATCCTAATGGGAAAAAACTTAGCGAAGGATATATGAAAAATGGGAAGCCAGACGGTTATTGGAAAACTTATTATACTACGGGTATAATAAAATCAGAAGGAAATAGAAATTTTTTTTTATTGGACAGTATATGGATTTTCTATAATAGCACTGGTGATACTTTGCAAAAGATAAATTATTTAATGGGGAAAAAGAATGGATATTATTTTGAATACAATACCGACAGAACAAGACCGGAATATATTGGAACTTTAAAGAGCAAGGAGTTGTATGTTAATGATATGAGAGAAGGGATATCTTATTATTATTATCTGGATGGGAAATTAAAAGAAGAAATAAATTTTCTAAAAAATAACAAACATGGAATTAGTATTGAATATGGTCAGGATGGAACGATTATTACAATAAAAAAATACGATAAAGGTTCACTTATCGAAAGGCAGCGAATAAACAGATACAATGATAAAAATGAAAAAGTTGGTATCTGGAAAGAGTTCTATTCCGGAATAAAAGTAAGGAGGGAAATGAATTATAAAGATGGAGCTCTTAATGGGTATTATAAAGAATATAATAATCAGGGAAAACTAATACTCACTCTTTACTACCAGGACGGAAAATTAATTAAGGAAATGATAGACGAGGAAAAAAATGTAGTAATAAAAGAGAAATATGATGAGTATGGGAATATTTTGGAGCAGGGCCCTTATGTTAATGATATTGCTATTGGCATTCATAAAACGTATGATAAAGAAGGGAACATTATTAAGTCAAGAATTTTTGATGATGATGGAATCCTTCTGTCTGTTGGAATAATAGACAGAGAGGGAAAAAGAGAAGGAGAGTGGATTGATTATTTTCCTTCAGGGAAAATACAGGCAAAAGGATTGTACCAGAATAATTTAAGAGATGGGAAGTGGTTATTTTATTATGAAGAAGGAAGAATTGAACAGGAAGGAATCTATAACAGAGGAAAAGAAGATGGAGTTTGGAGATGGTATCACGAGACAGGTGAAATTTTTATTGAAGAGGAATATTATAATGGGAAAGAAGAAGGATTGCATACTGAATATGATATACTTGGAAATATAATTTCTCAGGGAGAATATTTTGATGGTGAAAAAGAAGGCGATTGGGTAATTACAATTAATGATTTTATAGCTAAAGGAAGATATATAACCGGTTTAAGAGATGGGAAGTGGAAATATTTTTATGATGATGGCACAACAATGTTCGAAGGTGATTATATACAAGGAAATGCAGAAGGGAAACATAAGTATTATTACCCGGATGGATCAATAAAGGAGGAACAGTTTTATAAGAGTGGTATACCTGATAAGCATTGGAAAAAATATGACACTGATGGGAACATAATTGTAACGATAAGTTATCAGGATGGTAAGGAGTATAGAATAAATGGAGTAAAAATTGATTTTCCGGATGATGATACTGTAATAATAAAATAGAAAGTCAGAGAATGGAAGATAACTTTGATATTCGTAAAGCTGGATTGTTTGAAAGGGAACAGGAATATGATTTAGCTGTTCGACCGCAAACTTTTCATGAATTTAAAGGGCAAAAAAGAATTGTAGAAAACTTAAAAGTATTTGTTGAAGCTGCAAAATTACGGAATGAATCACTTGACCATGTTTTATTATCAGGTCCTCCCGGTTTGGGTAAAACTTCTCTGGCATATATTATCAGAAATGAAGTTGGAAGTAATATTAAAAGTACATCAGGACCAGTATTGGAAAAGCCGGGTGATCTGGCTGGTCTTTTAACAAGCCTTGAGGATCAGGATATTTTATTTATAGATGAAATTCATAGGTTAAATCCTGTTATTGAAGAATTTTTATATTCTGCAATGGAAGATTATCGGATTGATATAATGATTGATAAAGGTCCTAATGCACGAAGTGTTCAGTTGACGATTAACAAGTTTACCCTGATTGGTGCTACAACACGATCGGGACTTCTTACCAGTCCACTGAGATCACGTTTTGGAATTAAATCTCATTTGGAATACTACGATGTTGATGTCTTAAGTACAATTGTCGCAAGATCGGCAAGAATATTAAATATCACTATAGATAAAGAAGCATGTTTTGAGATCGCAAGAAGATCAAGAGGAACACCGCGTATAGTAAATGCATTGTTAAGAAGAGTGAGAGATTTTGCACAGGTAAAAGGAGATGGAAAAATTGATATGAAAATAACGAAATATGCCTTACACGCATTAAATATTGATGAATTAGGACTTGATGAGATTGATAACAAACTGCTTACTGTAATTATTGATAAATTTAATGGTGGTCCGGTTGGTCTTAATACGATTGGAACTGCTGTTGGTGAAGATGCATGCACTATAGAAGATGTTTATGAACCGTTTTTAATAAAAGAAGGTTTACTAAAACGTACACCAAGGGGAAGAGAAGCCACAGAATTAGCCTATAAACATCTTGGAAGAACAAACTTTGGAAACAATCCAAGTCTTTTTGATTAAATTAACCAAATTGAGCAAGAAACCGAACATCGTTTTCGAAAAAATATCGTATATCGTTTATCTGATATTTCAACATTGCAATGCGTTCAATACCTATTCCGAAAGCAAAACCGGTGTACTTCAAACTATCAATATTTGATGCCTCCAGAACATAAGGATCAACCATACCACAACCAAGTATTTCTACAAAGCCGGTATATTTACAAACATTACATCCTGAACCTCCACATATAGAACATGATATATCAAGTTCAGCTGATGGTTCTGTAAATGGGAAAAAAGAAGGTCGTAATCTGATTTGTGTTGAATGGCCAAAGAATTCTTTGGAAAAGTAGAGCAATGTTTGCTTTAAATCTGCAAATGATACATTGGTATCAATATACAATCCTTCAACCTGATGAAAAATACAATGAGATCTGGCAGAAATTGCTTCGTTCCTGAAAACTCTACCGGGAAATATTTTTCTGATCGGTGGCTGACTGTTTTCCATAACCCTGATCTGTACAGATGAGGTATGTGTACGAAGCAAATGATCAGGATCTCTATGTATAAAGAAAGTATCTTGCATATCACGGGCAGGATGTTCTTTTGGAAAATTAAGCCCGGAAAATACATGCCAGTCATCTTCAATTTCAGGACCTTCCGATACTGTGAAACCTATTCTTAAAAATATATCATAAATTTCTTTTCGAACAATAGAAATGGGATGGCGAGATCCTAATTTATATGGTTCAGGAGGTAAAGTATAATCAATCGCTTTAACAGATTCTGTCCTTGATTTTATAGTATTTTCGAAGGAATTGTAAAGATTCAAAGTGAATTGCTTTAATTCATTGATTTTTTGACCTATAGATCTTTTTTGGTCCGAGGGTAAAAATTTAAATTCATCAAAAAGTTGTGTAATTAATCCCTTTTTACTTAGGTATTTTAATCTGAATTCCTCTAATTCCTGAACGGAAGCAACATTATATTCAGAAATTTTCTTTTTAAGATTAGTAATTTTATCAAGCATTAGATTTAGTTTTTCCAGGGATAGGCTTTAATAATTCTGACATCATCAAGAGGTCTGTTATACTTATCAGTTGGTTTTACAGCAATTTTATCAAGAACATCAAAACCATCAATAAGTTCTCCAAAAACAGTATAATCATAATCCAAATGAGGGGTTCCACCAATAGAAGTATATACCTCTAATTGTTCATTATTAAATGGAATATGTTTACCCTGCGAAACCATATTACTAAGTTGTACAGTAGTATACTTTTTTCCCTGCACAATATAAAACTGTGAACCACTTGATTCTTTATTGGGATTGATATTATCACCGAGCCGGGCAGCGGCCAAGGCACCACGTTTATGATAATAGTTAATATTAAATTCAGCAGGAATTGTGTATCCAGGTCCACCACTACCAAGTTTTTCATTCGGTTTGGAATTTTTTGTATTGGGGTCTCCTGCCTGGATCATGAAGTCTTTAATTACACGATGAAACAGCTGGTTATTATAATAACCTTCATTAACCAGTTTCAGGAAATTATCACAATGCATTGGGGTTTCATCATATAGTTTAAAAACCAAATATCCTTCAGATGTTTCTAATACAATGTTGGGATAAGAACCCTGAGAAAATACATGGAACCAAATTGGAAGAAACAATAGAATAAAAATGAATTTTTTCATAAAATGTATTTAATTCGTGTGATCTTTAAGCAAAGGTAAGAATCAAATATAGCATTCGCATTGAAAATATATAAAAAACTTGCCGGACAAACTATCATTTATGGAATGGGAACAATCATTCCGAGATTATTAAATTATTCTGTATTAACAGTTTATTATACAAGATTATTTAGTGTAAAAGAATTTGGGGTGTTGACTGAATTGTATGCTTATGTAACTTTTTTAATGATTATTCTTACATATGGAATGGAAACCGGGTACTTCCGATTTGCAAGAGCAAAAAATAATCAAAACGTCTACAGTACCATTCTGATTTCTCTTTTTACGACCTCGACTTTATTTGTATTAGGCGTTATTATCTTACGAAAAAATATTGCAGAATTGCTTGAATACAGTGGCCATGTTGAATTCATTTCCATGATAGGCTTAATTGTTGCCATCGATGCTTTTAGCACCATTCCATTTGCAAAGCTGAGACTGGAGGAAAAAAGTTTCAAGTTTTCTGCACTCAAGATTATCAATGTTATTGTAACCATTGGATGTGTTGTATTCTTTTATGAAATCTTACCCTGGATTGTGAAAGAAAAAAACATTGCAACGAATTTGCCTATTCGCGAAGATGTTACTTATGTGTTATTGTCAAATCTTATAGCAAGTACCTTGATTTTGGTGTTGTTATTACCTGAAATTGCAAAGATTAGAATACAATTTAACTACTTACTATTAAAGGAAATTTTACTTTATTCATTTCCCTTGCTTATTGCAGGGCTAGCCGGAACAGTCAATGAAACTTTAGACAGGATTTTACTGAAGCATTTAATAAAGGATAATGATTTAGCAAAGTATGAACTTGGGATATATGGAGCAAATTACAAGATTGCAATATTACTTCTTTTGTTTATCCAAATGTTCAGATACGCTGCTGAACCTTTTTACTTTAACTACTACAAGAATAAAGATGATAAAGAAGTATTTTCAAGAATTATGAGATTGTTTATTGCCAGTATGTTGGTGATTTCACTAATCATTATGTTTTATCTCAGATACATAAAATTCTTTATTGATCCTAAATTTCACGAAGGATTAAAGATTGTACCTATAATACTTATAGCGTATTTATTTTATGGTATATTTTTTAATTTATCAATCTGGTACAAACTTAAGAAGAAGACAATTTTTGGAGCAATTCTTACAATAACAGGAGCAGTTGTAACAATTCTTATCAATATAGTATTTGTTCCAAAATATTCTTATGTCGCTTCATCATTTGGCCATGTAATAGCTTATTTGATCATGGTGATTTTGTCATATTATCTTGGGAAAAAATACTTTCCAATTGATTACAAAATGAAAAGAATTGGAGAATACGTAATTGTTGCATTCATTATCTTTGCTTTTACATATAATCTTGTTAAAGATGGTAGTATTTATGGTGATATTATAAAAGGTTTTCTTATAATTTGTTACGCTATTTATATAATGATTAGAGAAAATCTGATGAATTTTAACAGAATACTGAAATGGAAATTAAAATTGTAAACAAATCAGAAAACAAACTTCCCGAATACGAAACAGATTCTTCGGCAGGCATGGATTTAAAAGCCTGTTTAAAAAATGATATTTATCTTAAGCCATTGGAAAGAGTATTGGTTCCGACAGGATTATATATTGAACTTCCTCATGGATATGAAGCTCAGATAAGACCCAGATCAGGATTGGCATTGAAAAATGGTATTACAGTTTTAAATACGCCTGGAACAATTGATTCTGACTATAGAGGAGAAATTGGTATAATTCTTATCAATTTATCGAATGAAGAATTTGTTATTAAGAATGGAGAAAGGATTTGTCAAATGATTATTAACAAACATGAAACTATCGCATGGAATAAGGTAGAAATACTGGAAGAAACTGAAAGAAACACAGGAGGATTTGGTCATACTGGAAAATAGGCATTATGAAATATCAATGTTTTAAAAAAAAAGGATATAATAAAAATATTTTGAAACATGAAGGTCAACTGCCTCTGGGGAAGACAGAAACCAGAACAATAAAAGTTAATAGCTGATGAAAATAATTATTCCAATGGCAGGTATTGGCAAACGTATGAGGCCACATACACTTACGATTCCAAAACCGTTATTAAAAATAGCGGGAAAATCTATAATAGAGAGATTAATAGATAATTTAAGCAGAAATAAATCCATTGATGAGATACACTTTATTACAGGTAATTTTGGTAAAGATGTTGAAGAAAAATTATTAAAATTGGCAATAGAAAAAGGAGCTAAGGGATATATCCATTATCAAAAGGAGGCTCTGGGTACAGCCCATGCAATTTCTTGTGCTTCCAAGGCACTTAAAAACGATGTAATTATAGCTTTCGCGGATACATTGTTCATAGGTGATTTCGAGATTAATCGTAATGATGAAGCTATTATTTGGACTAAAACTGTAAAGAATCCTGAATTGTATGGAGTTGTTCAGGAGAATAGTGAAGAAGGAGTCATTGATTTTTATGAAAAACCCAAAAAATTTATTTCAGACAAAGCCATTATTGGAATTTATTATTTTAAAAACTGTGAAGTGCTTGAAAGGGAAATAAGTCATCTTTTGGATTTAAAGATTATGGTGAACGGAGAATACCAACTTACTGATGCACTTAAAAATATGCTTGACAAAGGAATTAAATTTAAATGCAAGGTTATTGATGAGTGGTTAGATTGTGGGAATAAGGAAGAATATTTAAAAAGCTGTAAAAGAATACTGGAAGTTTATAATTATGAAATAAAATCAGATCATGGAAAAAATCTAATTAAAAACCCTGTATTTATTGGAGAAAATGTAAAAATTAACAATAGCGAAATTGGGCCAAATGTCTGCTTGGAAGATAACTCTGTAATTGAAGGATCCAAAGTGATGAATTCAATAATAGGATCCGGCTCAAAGATATTGTTATCTGATTTGAATAATTCAATCGTAGGAGATGAATGTTTTGTTCATAAAGGAAATGGTGAAATAAACATAGGAGCTTACAATCGCTATGAAGGCAAATAAAATTTATATTCTGCTTTTGGTTGCTATCGGATTTTCGTGTGGAACAGTAAAACAAATTAGCAGAACAGAGGAAGAAGAAAGTTATTTAAACACACAATATTACCGGCTTTTTATTGATGCTACAAAACATGCATTATTTGGAAATAACAATACTGCAGTCTCAATGTATAATGCTTGTATTTCACAATTTCCTGAAAGAGCTGCACCATATTATCAGTTAAGTTCAATTTATTTAAGAGAGAATGATATTGAGAAGGCACGAGAATATGCTATTAAGGCTAAAAATCTGAATGATAGTAACATATGGTATAAGGCCCATTTGGCAAATATTTATCAATATGAGAATAACTATGATAGTGCAGTTGTTTTATATGAGGAAATCGTTAGCGAAAAAGATGATTTGGAAACAAAGTATAATCTTGCATTATTGTATAGTCAAATCAATGAGAACAAAAAAGCACTTGATTTACTGGATGAATTAGAAGAGGAAATAAAAGGAAATAGAAGGATATATTTAATGAAACATAATATTTTTCATAACATAGGGAACTATGATTCTGCAATTTTCGAGTTGGAAAACCTTATAAAATATTTTCCTGAAGATATGAGTAATTACGGGGTGTTAGCAGAATACCTTTCAGAGATTGGAAAAAACAAATATGCACAAAAAGTATATTATGATTTAATACAGCAAGATTCAATTAATGGATTGGCACTTATTTCATTTGCCGATTTTTATATAAAAAACAATAAAGCAGATTCTGCATTCATGTATTACGAAAAGGCGATTTGTTGCAGTGATCTGGATATCGAAGATAAAATTTCTATAATTGTTGGATTTATAGGGAATAAGTTGTTTCTCGAAAAATATGGAGAACGTGTTATCGGATTATTGGATGTAATGAAAAGAACTGAGAAAGACTTCAGGGTGTATGCCTCATACTCAGATATTTATATTAAATTACAAGACTATGAAAAAGCTTGTCCATATTTTGACACAGCGCTGTATTATGAAAAGAATAATTTGTTACTATGGGAACAGGCCATACTTGTAAATAACTATTTAGGAAAAAATAAAAAAGTCGTTCAACTCGCTGAAAAAGCATTAAATATATTTCCGGATCAGGCTAACATTTATGTAATAAAAGCATATTCGGAAAGAGAGCTTGAGAATGATGAAAAAGCTGTTATGGATATTCAAAGCGCACTAAGTTTAGAGATCGATTCTGATTTAACGATCCAGTCATATAATTTATTAGCTGAAATATATAGAGAAAAGGAATTGCATGTAAAATCTGACAGTTGTTTTGAATTGATATTAGATATTGATAAGGAAAATTTAATGATTAGAAATAATTATGGGTATTATTTATCATTAAGAAAGGTAAGATTGGAATATGCATTGGAGTTAAGTAAATTGACAATAGAAAAGGAACCGGATAATGCTACATATCTTGATACTTATGGATGGATTTTATATGAGTTAGGAGATGTTAAAGAGGCAAAAAAATACATTGAAGCATCCATTAGAAATGGTGCATATAATAATCCTGAAGTTCTTTATCATTATGGTGAGATTATGGTTCAATTGGGAAAATGTAATGAAGCAATTGAGGCTTGGGAAAAAGTACTGGATCTGGATGAGAAATTTGATATTGTTGAAAGATTGGAATCTGTGAGAAAGATATGTGAATGAAAAATAAAAAAAGAAAAATATGGATTATTATATTATTTGTATTTCTGTTTACAGGAAATGCATTACAACAAAACAATAAAAGAGAAAAGCTGGAAAAGGAAAAACATAAGATAGAAGCAGAAATTGAATTAATGAATAAACTTCTCAATGATACTAGAAATAAAAAGGAGAATACAGTTAATGAATATAAATTATTAAATAGAAAAATTAGTAGCAGAAATAATATCATTAAAAAATTGAACAATGAAATTTTTCTAATAAGCAAGGAAATTACTGAGAATGAGAGCACGCTGAAGCTACTACAAGAGGATTTAAAGAAAGTAAAGGAAGAATATTCAAGTTTAATTTATTACGCATTTAAAAGTAATAATCACAACCTTAATTTCATGTATTTATTTGCATCTGAGGATATTAATCAATTTTATTTAAGGTTAAAATATTTACAACAATACAAGGAATATAGAATAAAACAGATGACCTTAATTAAAAAGCTTAATATGGTTATAGAGGAGAAATTATTAACCTTGAATAGAAGTAAAATTGAAAAAATAGAAGTGATAAATAAAAAATTGGTGGAAAGGGCAAATCTTAAAGGAGAAATTGATGAAGCAGGAAAAATTTTAAATGTATTAAAGGGGAAAGAAGGTGATTTGGAAAAGGAATTAAATGGGAAAAAGCAAATCGCGAAAAAACTTGAACAGGAAATAGAAAATATAATAAGAGAAGAAAGCAGAAACAATAGGTTTGCTTCTTTAACACCAGAAGATAAAATTATTTCAGATGATTTTGCAAAAAATAGAGGGTTACTTCCATGGCCAACAAAACAAGGGATAATTACTGAATTTTTTGGTGAGAATGAATATCCGGAAATGAAAAACCTCAAGGTTAGAAATAATGGAATTGATATTACAACAATACAAAATTCATATGTCAGATCTATATTTAAAGGTGAAGTTTCTGCTATATTTGCAATAAAAGGTACGAATAGTACAGTTCTTATTAGACACGGAAATTACTTTACTGTGTATCATAATTTAATAAATGTTAGGGTTAAAATTGGAGATAGAGTTTATACAAAGGAAATTATTGGCAATGCTTATTCAGACAAAAAGACAGGAGAAAGCATTGTTCATTTTGAAATATGGAAAGAAACTGAATTGATGAATCCATTAGAATGGTTGAGTAATTGATGTAATTATTTTAAAGATTCATTGTAAATTTGCTTTGGTTTGAAGAAATTCGTTGGAAAAA
>CAZWFM010000019.1:0-15531 GCA_964633185.1 uncultured Bacteroidales bacterium
TATCATACCATAATTGGAATCAAACCAAAATTAAAAGAGTAAATTTGCATTTAAAGTTAAAGAAATGGCACTCAGTTTTTTCAGAACATACAAAAACAAACAATTTAATTACCATCCGCTTTTTTATAACCGGCAAAGGGAAGAATTACAGGAAAGGATAAAAAGAATTGAACGTGAGGAGAAAGGAATGCCGGATGAAAACTATTCACCGGGGATGATAAAAGGTTCTTTCAGACATTTACGATCATACAGATCCAAATCTAACAGAAATTCATCCATCAGGGTTATTGTCATAGCTGTAATTCTGTTGGTGCTGGTATATTACATTTTCAGAATCTAAACCGGATCTATGTCTGATATTATTCAACTTCTTCCTGATTCTGTTGCCAATCAAATTGCTGCTGGTGAAGTAATTCAACGTCCTGCTTCAGTAGTTAAAGAACTTCTTGAGAATGCAGTTGATGCAGGTGCTGACGAAATCACGGTTGTAGTAAAAGATGCGGGAAGAACACTGGTACAAGTTGTTGACAATGGCATAGGAATGTCAGATACTGATGCACGACTGGCCTTTGAACGACATGCCACCTCCAAGATCCGGAATGCCGAAGATCTGTTCGAAATCAGGACAAAGGGATTTCGGGGAGAGGCACTGGCATCTATAGCCGCTATTTCACAGGTCGTATTACGAACCAGGCAAACGGATGAAGACATTGGTACCGAAATAAGTATCGATGGTTCTGAATTGAAATACCAGAAACCTGTAAGTTGTGGTTCAGGATGTACCTTTCAGGTAAAAAATTTGTTTTTCAATGTTCCTGCCCGAAGGAAATTTTTAAAAAGCAATACCACAGAACTGAAACACATAATTCATGAATTTCAGCGGGTCGTATTAGCCCATCCGGATATCAGGTTTAATCTGAGCCATAACGATTCAATAATTTATACTCTCCTGAAAACGAATTTAAGACAACGTATAATTCATGTTTTTGGAAAACAGGTTAACGCTTATCTTAACAGTATTGAGAACAGCACTGGTCTGTTAAGTATCAAAGGATTCGTCGGCAAGCCCGAAAGTGCCCGTAAAACCACCGGGGAACAATTCTTTTTTATCAATAACAGATACATGCGACACCCGTATTTTCATAAAGCGGTTATGCGTGCATACGAGAAAATCTTGCCACACGATACCTACCCGAGTTATTTTTTATTTTTGAATACAGATCCGGCAAATATTGACGTAAATATACATCCGACTAAAACTGAGATTAAGTTTGAAAATGAGCAGGCGATTTTTCAGATAATACAAGCGGCAGTGAAAGAATCGCTGGGAAAATCCAGTGCCATACCTTCTATCGATTTTGAATCGTCAGATGTAATTGATATACCGGTATTAAGGAAAGATACAGAAATTAAAACACCTTATATCGAAATAAACCAATCATTTAATCCATTTGACAAGAACACGTTTAAAACAACCGATCATAAAAGAAATCTCGACCAGTGGGAGAGATTGTATTCGGGTATTGAGAGTGAACAAAGGGAAATTACTTCCCGTAAAGGATCTCTTTTTATGGATGATTCTGAAGCCATGTTAAACGATCATACGGAAGGGTATATTCAAATCAATCGAAAATACATACTTACTTCAGTAAAATCAGGATTGATGGTTATTGATCAGAAACTGGCGCATGAACGAATTTTGTTTGAACAGTTTATCAGGAATATAGCACATAATAAAAATATAGCTCAAAGGGAGTTATACCCGACAAAGATTGACCTTGAACCTTCAGATTATCTGCTTGTTAAAGAAATTTCGGCAGAATTGGCACTTTTGGGCATTGAGGTGAGTGATTTGGGGAGCAATACGGTAGTTATAAATTCATGTCCGGATGGCATGGATTCTTGTGGGCCTCAGGAATTAATTGAACAATTGCTGGAGGAATATAAAGTAACGAATCAGAAAATAGGATCATCAGTAACTCAGGCAGTAGCAGCTTCACTGGCAAAGGCCGCTTCAATTGAATATGGAAAGGTTTTATATCCTGAAGAAATGCACAGACTTGTAGATGAGCTCTTTGCATGTGAGAATCCAAACTATTCACCGACAGGGAAAAGGATTATTGCTATAATGAACTTTGAAGAATTAGAAAAGTTATTGAATTAAATATAGACACTTAAATTGAAAATTCTGAATAATGAGTATGCATAACAGAGGAGGATTATTTGGTTCACTGCCACAGGTAACAAGAAGTTTATTGATCATTAATATCATTGTGTTTGTTATTACCGCTTTGCTTCAACGGGCCACGATATGGCCTTATTACCTGAGACTTTATAATTTTCAATCGGAGTTGTTCAGACCCTATCAGTTGATTACGCATATGTTTATGCATGGTGATATCTTTCACATATTCGTGAACATGTTTGGTCTGTTCATGTTTGGCAGGGTACTTGAAAATGTATGGGGGAGCAGGAAATTCTTTATTTTATATATGCTTGCCGGTTTAGGAGCTGCTTTGCTTCAACTGGGCATAAATTACTTAAGCCTTGAAGTATTGCAAAATTCTCTGGATGCTTTTCATCTGTCACCTTCACCTGAAGTGTATTGGAAAATTGTACAAAAGTATAAATATGCAGTAAGCAATGAGGCAAAATATATAGCTGAAAGATGGTTTGAGGATCCTGATAGTGGCAACCTGTTTCAACAAGCGTGGAATGAATTGTTACGCATGCAATCCAGGATTGTAAATATACCAATGGTAGGGGCATCCGGAGCTTTGATGGGGATAGTGGCTTCATTTGCACTGCTTTTCCCAAATGTTGAACTAATGATTATTCCCATACCCATTCCTATTAAAGCAAAATATCTGATCGGAGGTTTCATAGTATTCGATCTTGCATATGGATTTATTAATTTCTCAGGAGGTAGCAACATTGCTCATTTTGCTCATCTTGGTGGTGCACTGGTCGGATTCATTCTTGTCAAAATTTGGAAAAATAATCAGTTCAAAATGTACTAATTTTGCCATTCATAGAAAAGACTCATAAAATAAAGGGTATTGTATGGCTTCAATTGCAGATGAAATTAAAGAATCTTTCCGGCGGGGAACAGCACTTGTTAAACTTATTTATATCAACCTCGCAGTTTTTCTGATTGTTAAAATTGCATTTGTCTTCTTTTTCCTGTTTATTTCGAGTTCCGATTTACAGTTTAAAGCGATCTATTATCAGGCAAGGTATCTGAAGTATTTTGTGTTGCCTGCTGATTTGTCTGAACTGTTGTACCGTCCCTGGACACTTATCACATATATGTTCCTACATTGGGACTTCTTGCATATCCTGTTCAATTTGCTGGCCTTATTTTGGTTTGGCCGGATATTTCTTCGGTACCTGGCTGAAAGACAGCTATATACTACGTATTTGCTGGGAGGTTTATCAGGTGCAGTTTTATATCTTATTTCGTACAACGTGTTTCCCGGTCTTGATGCCTCCAATGCACAGGTATTGGGTGCATCGGCCAGTGTTGTAGCTATTCTGCTTGCTGTTTCAGCCTATGCTCCCAACTATACTGTTTACTTACCTATAATTGGACCTGTAAAAGTGAAATACATTGCCATTGTCATAGTCATTTTGGATTTTATGAGGGTGGCTTCAGAAAATGCAGGTGGGTTCATTGCACATATTGGAGGAGCATTTTATGGATATCTTTTTGCTCTGCAATTAAAAAAAGGGAAGGATATAGGAGCAACGTTTGACAGGATGATTACCTCATTTTCAGGACTATTCAGAAGGCGTCAACGGATGAAAGTCAGTTATAAGAGTGATACGCGAAAAATGGATGATATGCAATACAATGAAGCACGGGTAGCCAATCAGAAAGAAATTGACCGTATATTGGATAAAATAGCAAAATCGGGATATGATAGTCTAACAAAGAAAGAGAAGGAAACACTATTTAAAATGGGTAATAAAGGTTAGGGTAAATTGAAATTAAAGAAATACATTAAAAAAACACTACTCTGGATAAACCTCCTTTTGGCTATGGCTCTTGTTATGGCTTATATGGCCAATTTTATTAATCCCTCTCGTATCTGGCAGATTGCATTTTTCGGTTTGGCATATCCTGTATTGTTTGTACTGAATGCCGGATGTATTATATTCTGGATCTGGAAAAAAAAGATATTTGTTCTGATATCGCTGATTGTTATTCTTGTAGGCTGGGCGAATATTGGCAGGTATCTTCAGATAGGTGTTTTTAGCAAATCCTCAGAAGCAGGGAGGGTTGTCAGATTGCTGTCATATAATGTGAGGGTGTTTAACCGGTTTATACTGAAAGAAGAAATTTCGATACTTGACAGTGTTTTGTTCTTTATTCAAGAACAGGGTAGCGAAATTCTCTGTTTACAGGAATTTTACACACAGAATGCACACAAGGAAGAAAGTGAAGAATACATCGATAGTTTACTTCAAATGATGCCATATAAACATATATTATATACTTATAAACCAACAACAACCTCAAATTATGGCCTGGCAACTTATAGCAAATTCCCTATAGTAAAAAAGGGGATTCTGAAGTTTAATAATTCAAATAATTCTTGTTTGTTTTCAGATCTTGTTATTTACGAAGATACAATCAGGATTTACAATGCACATTTACAATCCATAAGCCTTAAAAAAAACAATTATAATTTTGTTGACAGCCTGGTATTTGGATTCAATATTAACCGGATTGATGAAATAAAAGATATTTCAGGCAGATTGAAGCATGCATTTATTAAAAGGGCAGAGCAGGTAGATGTGTTAAGCGATCATATCGAAAAATCGCCTTACCCGGTTATTGTATGTGGTGATTTTAATGACACGCCTGTTTCCTATACCTATCAGAAAATCAAAGGCGATCTTAACGATGCGTTTGTTAAATCAGGCAAAGGGATCGGGAATACCTATCGTGGAAATTTTCCTTCTTTTCGTATTGATTTCATTTTTCACAGCAGGAACATACAATCTACAGATTACCAGACTCACCGGATTGATCTGTCTGATCACTATCCGGTAAGTTGTAATCTCGTGTTGGAATAAGCAGACCGGTTTTTATAAATTACTTCGGGTTCAGTTTGTTTTTTACGGTTTTAAAATTGACTATTCAAATTCTTGTCTTAAGGTAATTTGTTCATCGGAACTTTACCAATAGCATTATGCAGCCTCCCGATGTTGATTATATATTTCAATATACTATAAATAAACATGCAATTTTTTATAATATTGCTTATAATATCAGGACCAGGGAATGCATTGGTTCGATTAACTGATGATCCCTTTTTACTTAAACCAGATAAAATTCTTAAATCAATTGAAAATGAAAACACTTAAAAAACTTCTTGGCATAGTAATTTTTATTGCTTTAACTACTATCGCAATTGCTCAGACAGAACAGGGGAACTTTCTAATCGGGGGATCTTCAAATTTTAGCATGGGAGGAGGATCCAGCAAAGCTAAAACAAACGATACTGAAGGCGACCCCACGAAATTTATTAGCTTCAACCTTAGTCCCAAAGGAGGAATATTTGTCATTGACAACTTTGTTGTTGGAGCTTCTTTGCCGATCAGTGTATCCAGGAACAAATACGATGATTACAAGGTTATATCTTCAGGTATTGATTTTATTCCGTTTGCAAGGTACTATTTTCTGGAGGGTGATTTCCGGCCGGTTGCTGAAGCCTTCTTTGGATTTGGATTCCATGGGTATAAAACTGTTGATGATGGAGATGTTGAAACAAATAATAGAGTGGGAGTTATGTTTGGCCTTGGCGGAGGGGTTGCGTATTTTATTAATGATAAGGTATCAATAGATGCACTATTAAAATACGGGTTCACAAGATTGTCTTATACAGACATGGATGATGATTATAGAACACTTGACCATGAAATAGGTATTGAAGTTGGAATTAGTGTAATTCTCTAAAAAATCCATAAAGCAGCAAATGCTGTTGATCAATTCATTTTTGAATTGGCATCTGATCTTTAGTCAAGGAGTATTATTTCGCTATTGAAATAAAAATTACTATCTGCTTTCAGTTATAATGTTACAGGAGGAAATTGATTTTTTAAAAAATAAAATTCATATTCATATCAATTGGTCTTTGATCCTGTTTCGGAATGACTATATTTCATTGTCAATATAAGGTTTTGTATATAGCTATTCATCAAAGAATTTTCAAATTCATGAGTAGCATACTCATAAATTTAAAATACAAATAGAACAGTGTTAATGGTGTAAATAAAAAAGCTGTCCTGTATTTGCAGGACAGCTTTTTTATTGCTTCAGGATAAATTGTTTATTAATTAGTATCCTTCATTTTGCGGTACTTTTGTCAATTTCTGGAATCCATAGGGAATGGGCCAGCGAACATGATAATCCTGCATTACCGGACCAACATCCACGTTATGAGCCTGAACTCTTTCCACAAGAATATCCAAACGTTTCAACATTGGATAACGGCTGTACTCTTGACCCAGTTCACGGGCATGTTCATCCAGAATTATATCATCATTCAGGGTTATAAATTCATCAACCTCTGCTCTTTTCCTGAGTTCGTTTATCATAAGCAGGGCAGCATCCATATTACCTGCTCTGTAATATGCTTCAGCACCAATCATGTAAGTCTCACCCAGACGGTATTGAATGATATTCCTCCAACCTTCAGCACTCCCGATCAGACGTCCAAATGTACCGTCTTCATGGTGTTTTGCAGTAGTAGGTTCAAAAGCCCTCGGTCCAACAGGCTCTGACAACTCATAATTTTCCAGTGTTACCGTATCGCCAACATTTACACCTGTCGGAGGAGGTTCGGCAATACCATCATAAACATAGAAACGTGTATGCCAGCCTTCGAGTCTGAGGTCATCTTCTTCAAACAAAGTCCAGTAATATTCCGAAGGACTTAACCTTGAATAGGGCCGTCCTCCGTACTTAAAGTCACGTGTAACACCTATCACACGGTCATATAAAGGAAGAAACCGGTTTGAAAGTCGCTGTCCGAGGTTACTACCTCCTTCGGCCTGTGTAAACTGCCAGGAAAGAATAATTTCATTGTTATCCTGGTAAGCCACGGAAAATACTTCGTCGATACCTACCAGTTCATATGCCGGATCATTAACGACAGCTGTTGCCATTTCGGCAGCAGATGCATATTCCTCCAAATCCATATAAGCCAATGCCAGAACATGTCGTGCAACACCTTTGGTAATATGTCCTCTGTCCGTAGTAATAGTAATTGCTTCAGGCAATAAAGGAATGGCTGCCAACAAATCGGATATGATCAGATTGTATACCTGCTCTTTGGTAGCCAGGACTATTGTTTCGGAAGGATCAGCGAATACATGATCGGCCAGCACTATATTATCCCAGCGCTGCACAAGATTCAGATGAAAATAGGCTCTGAAAAAGTAAAGGATTCCTTCAACAGCATCTCTCCTGGCTGTCAATTCCACATCATTTTCATTTATATCCAGTTTATCAATGCTTTCCAACGCAACATTGCATTTGTGAAGACCTTTATACAGGCTTTCCCAGAGATCTTTTATGAATTCGTTTTCAGCATCAAACGAAACCAACAGGTAAACAGCATTGTAATCGATATCATCTCTTAAATTTGTTCCTGCTCTTTCCAGGTCCGTAGTTCCGTATTTGTACTCGCATCCGTCTTCCCATGATGCATAATCACGTGCCTGGTAAAAAATTCCTGGAATTGAAGATTCAATACCTTCAAGAGAGGAATAAATTACCTCCGGCGACAGCAGATCATCAGGTTCAAGATCTACGAAATCCTTTGTACAACCTGTCATGATAAATACCACGCAGATGATATAAAAATATGATGTTATTTTTTTCATATCTCTTATTTTTTAGTTAATTAGAAAGTAACATTGAGTCCAAATGTCCAGTTCTTTGTAATCGGGTATTCCTGCCAGTCACTTTCCGGTGAATAGGATAAGGTATATTTTGTAAAGTACTTCAGGTTATTCCCTCTCACGTATACCCGAACACCCTGAATCGGTATATTAGTAAACAGCGAGCTGGGCAGGTCGTAAGAAAATGATACATTCCTGATGGCTAAAAACGAGGCATCCTGAACTCTGACAGCATCACGATAATCATATACACTCCGCGCATTTGGTTGCGGGAAATCATTGGTTGGGTTATCCGGTGTCCAGTAATTTATTTTTACCGTATTGTCACGGCCGGTCAGCGAGTTAATAAAGTAATTTACCCGCTTAATACCCTGCACGGTTTCGAGAAGTATGGAAAGTTCAATCCCTTTATAGCTAAACGTACTGGTCAGACCACCATACCATTTCGGAGTAACCGAACTGCCCAGGAATGTTTTGTCGTATTCATCGATAATACCGTCGGGTACACCATCCGGGCCACTGATATCCCTGATCTTTGGATCACCTGCTGTATAGTAGGCTTTATCCGGATGCATGGCGAGTGCAGTTGCTTCTTCACCCAGTTGATATACTCCAATAAAATCATAATCATAGATTACGTCAATGTCCTCTCCTATAAACCATCCATTGGCCGGATCATCGATAGGATTTCCTTCTTCGTCAACTTTTGCTCCGCCCAGATTTACAATCTCATTCACGTCTTTCGCCCAGTTCACGGTGACTATCCATTTAAAATCACCATTAAAGATTTTGCCTGTTAATGAAGCATCAATTCCCCAACTCTTCGTTTCAGCTACGTTAGCCATGATCAATCCATCCGCATCCCCATAAATAATAGGTACCTGCTCCTCATAAAGCAGATCAATATTATTGGATAAATAGTAATCGACCATACCTGACAACCGGCTTCTGAAGAATCCAAAATCAATCCCTGTATTGAATTGTTTACTGGTTTCCCATTGAAGAATGTTATTCCCGCTTTCACCGGTAGTCCATCCGTTTACAACATTTCCTGACCAGGTGTATGTTGATGGGGCTGCTGAAGGTACGTAACTAAATTCGGGAATACGGTCGTTCCCTACTTCACCCCAACTAATGCGGTATTTTAAGAAAGTCAACGGGGCAAAGTCATGCAGGAAGGCTTCGTTGTGAATATTCCATGCTGCAGCCGCAGAGGAGAATACTCCTTTCTTCCGATCCGGGCCGAACTGCGATGTATAGTCCCACCGGCGTGATAATGTAATGCTATACCGGTTATCATAGGCATAACCCAATCTTGCTACAAAATATGCTTTGCCTGATTTCTTTGGATTGAGTTCAGGATCCAGGAGTGCAGGATTCACATTTTCAATATCATAAATATCCAGATAGTTTGTATTCAGATCTACAGCCTGCAAGATCATATTCTCAAACCGGCTGCTCTGAAAGCCATATACACCCGTTAAATTTACCATGTGCTTTTGGGCAAATGTTCTTTCAAAGTTCACGATATTGTCCAGGAGGTAACTAAAGCCCTGCCCAAAATCAACTTTGTAGGTATTTTCTCCAAGTCGCTGTACATCATATTCACCATCTAAATAGCGTGTAAAACGTTCGTTACGAAATTCTACAAAACCATTTATTTTATAGGTTAAGCCTTCGATAATTCTGAATTCAATATAAGGAGTAATCGATGTTCTGTATTTATTTCTCTGGGCTTCCGAATGTTCGTAACGATAGAGCGGATTATGCTGAAACTGATCGGAATTTGCCGTTGGAGTATAATTGCCTAAAGAATCCTCGGTTCTTCCCCAGGTGGAATTTCCGATAAAATCTCCAAAATCAGGATCATCACTCGCATCCAGCGTAGTACCCGTTTCATCTGCCTGAGTAGTGGCAAATAATGCCCTGGCTCCTATTTTAACAAAGTTATAGGGTGTATATTCAGAATTTACACGGAATGAATACCTGTTATAAGTAGAATGTGGTACAATACCGGTTTCTCTGTACACATCACCATTTACGTAGTATTTGAATTTGTCTGTCCCACCGGCAATGGAAACACCAAACTGGTTGATCCTACCTTTTTTAAGTATTGCATCGTGCCAATCCATATCCTCTCCTGCATAATAATTTTCCAGTTCAATGGGGTCCAGTACTTCTTCAGGTGTAACTTCTGCTACCTCACGTGATCCGTGAACGGCATCGATCTTTAATTGAAGGTATCCCGGTCCGTCGAACATATCGGGACGCTGAACCAGATCTGTAATACCGGTAGAGGCATTTACCCTGATTGATGTTTTTCCGGACATACCACTTTTCGTAGTAATGAGGATTACGCCGTTAGCGGCACTCGATCCGTATATGGAAGTAGCGGCAGCATCTTTCAATACATCGATGTTCTCTATATCATCAGGGTTAATATCGGAAATGCTTCCGCCGGTATAAGGAATTCCGTCAATAACAATGAGAGGTTCGTTAGCATTCACATTCAATTCGGGATTATCTTCATCCTCGGCAGCACCAATCGATCGTTTCCCACGAATGGTAAAATCAACATCGGAACCAGGCAGTCCACTATTTCTGGTGACCCTTACTCCGGGTATCTGACCTCTTAGTGCTTCAACCAGGTTCGGCACCGGTGCTTTGGCAATCTCTTCACCTTTTATTGAAGCAATCGAACCTGTAACATTTGTTCGCTGCATGGAACCGTAACCCACCACTACAATCTCATCCAACTGTTCAATACTCATTGTTAAAGTAACATCTATTGTTGTTTGTGATCCAACAGGTATTTCCTCATCAAGAAAACCTACCGATGTGAAAACAAGAGTAGCATCTTCGGATGTTAGTGTAATTGAATAATTCCCGTCAAGATCGGTAATAACACCATTGGTTGTACCCTTCTCGACAATATTCACTCCAGGCAGAGGTTCACCGGTGGCTCCATCGGTAACCTTCCCTGAGACTTCTTTAGCCTGGGCCAGCAACAACTGCAAACTGCCCACGATAAAAAATACAAGCAAAGTCGTAATTCTTTTCATAGGTTAAATGTTAAGGTTAATAATAATCAAATTAAAATCAGGGGTAAAAATGAATTTTATCTAATTTTGTTTTTAAAGCATAAAAAGTAATTTTTTCAGGTTCAATAAGAATTATTTCATTCAAAGTTTAAGTAGAAAAAAAATCTGAATCCATTATTCAGTATATAGAATTCAGGTTCTAAAAGTAGAAAAAAAAAACTAAATGCAACCGATTGCATTAATTTATTCTAAAAAATTTTAGCTTTATACTGCCTAAAACCAAATTGTTAATCCAAAAAACTTTTAAAATGAAAAGTAGAAGTGATATTACAATCTACGACATTGCAAAAAGATTAGATATTTCAGCTTCTACGGTTAGTAGAGGATTAAACGATCACAAAAGCATTCGCAAGGAAACAAAAAGGAAAATAATAAGGACTGCCCGTGCAATGGGCTATCAACACAATACATTTGCGAGCAGTTTAAGAAAAAAAAGAACCAACACAATTGGAGTAATATTACCCAGACTCAACAGTTACTTTATGTCGGCTGTAATTTCAGGCATGGAAAAAACAATGAACCAGAACGGGTATAATTTAATTATTAGTCAGTCGCAAGAATCTGTGAAAAGGGAAATTGTAAATCTGGAAACCATGTTTAACAGTCGGGTTGACGGATTAATGATCTCCTTAGCATATGATACGAAGGATCTGAAGCATTTTGATCTCTTTTTCAGAAAAGGAATTCCGATAATATTTTTCGATCGTGTATTTGAACATCCCGGATGCACAAGTGTGGTAATTGATAATTTTAAGGCTGGATATGATGCCACCATTCATTTGATTGATCAGGGATGTGAAAGAATAATGCATCTTGGAGGAAGCCTTATCAGAAATGTATACCTGGATCGCTTTAATGGGTATAAAAAAGCATTAAAAGATAGAGCCGTGTCCTTTAAAAAAGAATTTGTTCATATAAGTATGCTAAATGAACAGACAGGAATAGAAGTGGCAGAAAAAATACTGAATATGAAGCAACTCCCGGATGGTATTTTTGCTTCCAATGATACTTCAGCCGTTGCATTGATGTGCAGGCTAAAGGAAGAAGGCATATCCATTCCTGAACAAATAGCGGTTGTAGGGTTTAATAATAATCCTATTGCTAAAATTATTGATCCGAATCTCACTACAGTTGACTACCCGGGACAAAAAATGGGAGAAATTGCAGCTTCTACACTGATCAATAAGCTCAACAAGTCGGATGAAAAAAAATCAGCGACAATTGTTATTGATCATGAATTGATCATAAGACAATCTTCCTTAAGAGATCAATAGTATAAATTTCTTTTCATCATAAAAGCCAACACTGATCTGACTGATTCATTTAAGTGCTGAAGAGGAGTCATTCTGCAATTTCCTCCTGATATTACACCACTATTTTTTTCTATAAGCTGATGATTCATACTCATCTATCAATTCCAGATCTTCTACATGAATAGCAAAATAGCCTCCTGTAATAGATCTGGTACAAGAGGAATTATCTACCAGCATTGGATATTGAATGTTTGAAATTACAATCATTTTTTTTTCGAATCCTTTTGTATGAGCAATATACAGTGAAGTTTTATACGCTAATATAATTTTCCTGGTGGTATGATCCGGAAGAGTTCCATAGCAAATACATAACAATTCATTAACTTGCGTGTTGTGTTGTATGAGGGGATAAGAATTTATTGAAATAATACCGGAAAAAAATGAAAGTTACTGTTTGCAGGAAAGAACATTTCAATGCAGCGCATCGACTTTTCAACTCTGAATGGAGTGATGAAAAAAATTCCGAAGTATTCGGGAAATGCAATTTACCAAATTATCATGGGCATAATTATAACCTGATAGTAAAGGTTTCCGGAGAAGTAGATCCGAAAACAGGGTATGTGATTGACACAAAAATTCTAAAGCAAATTATCAGAGAAAAAATTATTAAAAAGTTTGATCATCAAAATTTAAATCTTGATGTGGAAGAATTTGGAACTTTAAATCCCACAGCCGAAAATATTGCCATAATAACATGGCGGATTTTACGAAAGAATATTTCTTCGGCTTTCGATCTAAAGGTAATATTATTTGAAACGGAACGAAATTTTGTTGAATATTCAGGTGAATAAGTTCGTATTGGCAATAAGAAAAATTGTTGTAATCATTCTGATTGTACCGATTAAAATTTATCAGTATGCAATTAGTCCGTTTACACCGGTAAGTTGCAGGCATATTCCTACCTGTTCCCAGTATGCTATAGAGGCTCTTCGTGTTCATGGAGTGTTCAGGGGATTGTATCTGGCCATCGGAAGGATTCTCCGATGCCATCCCTGGGGAACACACGGGTACGATCCTGTCCCATCGCCAGGTACAGGTAAGCATAAAAAAAAGGACGTTATTCGTACTTCTTCAGAATAGAATTTAATTTATTGTTCAAACTGAATATTTCTGATTTGTATTTTTTTTCAATGATATAGCGTGGAATATCAATAATATTGTTCGAGCAATGATCAATAATGGCTGAATCTGAAGTAGCAAGAATCCCATCGGAATACTTTTCTAGAGCAATATCAGCCGAGTGCACCACGTTAACATTTCCTTGAAGTTTACGGTTATTTATGAGTTCTTCCATTTGATATTTATGCTCTGTACTGAAAGTTACGGGAGAATCAAGGTAAATTTCAAAATGAACTTCTTTATAGTCACATAGATATTCAATGAGCATAACCAGGCAATCAGTAAAAAATTTTTCCCTTGGGATTTTGCCGAACAAAGCTCCGGCATCTCTGCAGATTGAGTCTGTACAAATGAATACAAAGTGTCCTAATCTGTAATTCAATAAGGTCAATAAAACATTATAACCATCAATGATAAGTTTTTTCTGCGGGATGTTAACCAATCGCCTTGCTCTTTGTAGTGAAGTTGCTTTGGACGTAACACCACGATATAAGATTGTCCTGAATTCTCTGATTAACCGGTAATGGTCACCGACTAGTTTCAAAGCACCCTTTTCAGGATAATTCTTATCCATGAGATAGAAATAATCCGCAAGTGCCAGTTCAAAATTATCATTATGCAGAAGTTCATTATCCATGTTATGGATTGATAGGAAGGGTGAATTGAAAGGAGCTGCCTTTTCCGTATTCACTTTTAACCCATATCTTCCCACCATTTTTATTGACAAACTCCCTGCAAAGTATCAAACCTAACCCTGTACCTGTTTCTTCGGCTGTACCTTTTGTGGAGTAATTCACGTCTATTTTAAATAGTTTTTCAATATTTTCAGGAGCAATACCAATACCGTTATCAGTAACAGAAATTTCAATCATGTTTCCTGTAAGTTTAGACGAACCGGTTATAGTTCCATTCGCTTTGGTATACTTAATGGCATTGGATATTAAATTTCTGATAACGGTGTTGATCATATTCGAATCAGCAAATGCTTCAGTGTCAGGATCGATGGAATTAATAAGTTGAATGTGTTTTTTACTGGCATTGTTGGAAAGCAGGTCAATATTTTCATTGAAAATAGAGCAAAGCTTTATTTTTTCCGGGGTTATCTCCAATCGGCCGGTCTGCGATCTTGACCATTCCAGAAGATTTTCCAGTAAAGCATAACTATGCTTCGATGTATCATGCAGGATACCTATAAATTCTTTTAACTTTTCTTGGTCATAATCCGATAAGTTTTCAAGCAAGAGTTCAGTAAATCCCATCAGGGTATTGAATGGATTTTTGAGGTCATGAGCAATGATAGAGAAAAATTTGTCTTTCGTGGCATTCAATTCTTTCAATTCCTGTGTTCTTTGTTCTACCTTTTTTTCCAGGTTTGTATTTAACTCCTTTAACTCTTCATTCTGAATAAAAATAGTTTTCTCCTGCTCATAACTTTTCAATGCTTCTTTAATCGTTAAAATCAAATCCTGCTTTTCCCATGGTTTTGCTATGAAACGATAGAGATCTGCTTTATTAACCGCATTACTAACACCTTCAAGACTTGCTTGTCCGGTAAGAAGTATTGTTTTTGCTTCGGGTTTTGTATTATGAATTTTTTCAAGCAGGGTATCTCCTTTCATTCCGGGCATTATAAAATCTGCGACTACTACGGGAATTTCATATCCATCCTCTACCAGTTCATCAAAAATTTCCAGTGCTTCGTCTCCGCTTTCTGCAATTTCTACTTGTAATTCACCGACGAACTCTTGTTGAATTTGTTCTTTTAATGATTCCAATACAATTGATTCATCGTCGATGCATAATACAACTTGATTACTCATTTCTGTTTAATTCTGATTTAATTACCCGAACCAGCTCATCTTTACTCCAGGGCTTTGGGATCAATGTAAAATGATCAGCCAGTTCTTCTAAAGTATCAATGGAATTTTGATCTGCTTGTCCCGTAAGTAATATTTTTACTACCCTGGGGTATTTTAAATCCATTTGCAATAGAAATTTGTCACCTTTTATTCCAGGCATTAGCCAATCGCATACAATAATAGCAATTTCTATTTCATCTTCTTCCAATTCATCAACAATTTCAA
>CAZWFM010000020.1:0-11972 GCA_964633185.1 uncultured Bacteroidales bacterium
TAAAGTTATTAATAATGCTTTAAATATTGTAAACATGGAAGTTGAATTATTTTAATTCTATTATTTTCCCTATTGTCAATAAAAAAACAGAACATAATAGACCGAAAATTCGTAAAGAGAGATAAGTCCAACATCAACTATCTCAACATGCATTATGAAAAATACTACCCTGTTACAAAGGGTTCACATGTAATATTAGAAAGTCAGCCATTTTTCTCAGTTCTTTTCAATGAGTCTCCTGATGCCATTCTAATACTTGACAGTAAAGATTATTCAATTCTTGAATGCAATGAAAAATCGTTAACGCTTTTTGAGACTAAAACAAAATCCTCTTTAATAAATCTGTCGGCATTCAGGCTTTTCGACAATGAAACCGTTGAATTCTCAAAAGATATCAGTAGCTCAAACTCTAAAAAACAGGGGGAGTTTACACAGGAATTAGCATTCAGAACTTTAAAGCAAAATATTTTCTGGGGCAAATTAAGTAAGTATTCAGTAAAGGTAGACAAGCAGCAGTACCTCATACTCAGGATCAGTAAAGCAACTGACTATTTGAACACCGAAGAAACCTTAGCTACATTATTGCGAGGTACAGCAAAAGTTACGGGAATTATTTTTTTTAAAGAGTTATCAAGATTACTCTGTAATACTTTTCATGTTAAATATGCATTTGTAGCTAAATTGTCAGGAGGGAAAGAAAATTTGCAAATACTGGAATCTTACGGACCTTTTAAGAATATACTGCCGGAGAATTATAAGTTGAAAAACAGTCTGGTCGAAAATGTTCTTGGAGGGTACACAACTTTTTATCCAACAGATGTCCAAAAACTTTTTCCGAAAGATGAACTGGTTAAACAGAATAATATAAATGGGTTCATGGGTACACCTGTGTTCGGAAGTTCAGGTGAAGTGGTGGGAATGATAGCTTTTCTTGATGACTCACCTATTGAGGAAATACCGAATTCCAGGTATTTACTTTCCATTTTTGCTTCCAGGACAGCGGCAGAGATACAAAGAATCAGATCGAAAGAAATATTGAAAGAACAAGCAAGAAAACTTGCAACCTCTGACAATATAAAAGATCGGTTACTATCAATCATAACGCACGATTTGAAGAATCCTCTTCACACGATAATGGGATTTTCTGAACTTTTGAAGTTGAACCTGGATAAATACGATAAGAAAAATATTGGTGACAGGGTTGAGATAATTGATAATTCAATAAGAGATATATTTTTCTTTCTGGAAAATTTATCAGACTGGTCACACATATTCAATGGGGATATTCGACAGAGTCCGCAAACAATTTCAATTCAGGATACCATAGAAGAAAATTTGACCTTTTTTCAATCAATGCTTCAGTCAAAGAAGTTAAAAGTACAGGTAAAACTTACTGATTGTCCAAAGGTTAATACAGATAAGGTTATGATTTATAGTATAATACGTAATATAATTTCAAATGCAATAAAATACAATAACACGAACGGGAGCATAGTTATAGGATATTTCCTATCCGGCAACTTCATAAACTTAACGATCCAGGATTCGGGAAAAGGCATATCAGAAAGTATCATACAAAATATTATGAATGCCGATCATTCTATACTTGAGATAAAGACCTCAAGACAAAATTCTCTGGGACTTGGAATAAGTCTTTCGAAAAATTTTATCAGAAGAATTGGAGGTAAGATAAATTTTGAAAGCAGTCTGAACAAAGGGACTAAGGTCACAATAGCAATACCAAAAGCCTGAAAGCTTTCTGTTCAATAAATTCCGGTTTAAAATCCAATAATCTTGTATGATACCATAAAAAGGCTTAACTTAAATTAAGTTTTATCCTATCATTATGGTTTTTTCTCTTCAGAGATTTTTGAGGGGCTATACGGGAAAATTCATTATTGTTTTCGCAATTGTTTTCATCTCAGCAGAGGCTGGTTTTTGGCTTATTGAGTTACCTTATAATGCATTCCTTATATGGCCTGCTTATGGAATAGCGATAGGACTGCTGAGCCTTCATGGTAAAAAATATCTGTCTGCAGTAGTTCTTTCACTGTTTGTAAGCTTCTATTTTTACGATTTTTCATTTTTAGGATGGAATGTTTCTTCATTTGGAATGGCCATAAGCCTTACTGTGGTTAGTACCATTATTATATATATCAAGATGTTTCTTGTTGAGTGTTTCTGTGGGATCTATGTGATACAAAATCCTGGAGTATTTGTTAAATTCTTGTTGGTTATTCTTGCCATATCCCTGTCATTTTATGGATTGCTGTTCTTGTTTGTTCTTGTATCTGAGCTACTTGTTATGGGAAACACAAGATTGTTATTTTCAACCTGGATTGGTGCCGACATGATCGGATCAATTGTATTTATACCACTTATTTTAAGCTTTAATACAAAGTTACCTGTATTAAAAAATGCCAGACATCTTGAAAGAATATTACTGTATTTTTTCTATATCTCAATTCTAATTATTGCTTTATTTCAGAAAACAACTATTAATGATACCCTGGTTTTTCTCCTGTTACCTCTACTTTTTTGGATAGCCTTCAGATTTGGAGTTAAGGATACTGCAGTTGCCTTGTTGACGCTAATATTCTTAATGATATATACTGCAAATAAACAGCCGGTACCTGTTACTGATAATAACTATTATGTATCCGTTTTCTTCTACCACCTTCTATTATTTATTATTTCAGTTGTTGCATATTGTATAAATTTTATGTCACAAATCAAAAATGATGTTGCTTATATCTCAGCCAGCCAAAGAAAGAATATTGATCATGCCGAACCGGAAAATAGAGATGCAAAGGTCTTAATACAGAAAAAGCTTCAATTGCTCCAGACAGCTATTGATCAAAGCCCGGGAAGTATTATAATTACAAATCCGGAAGGAGAAATTGAATATGCCAATCCGGCATTTTCAAAAATTACAGGATATAAACTGAGAGATGTGCAGGGAAAGAACCCAAGAGTTTTAAAATCAGGGCATCATACGAATGATTACTACAAGGAATTATGGGATACGATTATGCGGGGAGAGATCTGGACCGGGCAATTCTATAATAAAAAGCAGAATGGATCATTTTATTGGGAGGACGCTACCATTGCACCAATTTATACCAATGGTAAATTATCTCATTTCATTTGCACAAAGGAGGATATAACAGAAAGAAAAAAAGCGGAGGAGTCTATTCGGGAAAGCGAAGAAAAATTCAGGTCATTTTTTGAAAAAACGAATGTTAATATTTTGTTATTGGATCCTGATACCGGGAAAATTGAGGATGCCAACAAAACAGCAGTTGAATATTATGGGTATAGCCCGGAGGAATTTAAAAAACTAACCTTTCAGAATCTTTCTATACTCGATAACGATTCTGTCAATTATAAACTTAATAAAATATTGGATGGTGCCAGAAGAATGATTCCGTTGAGACAAAAATTAAAAAATGGCAGAATAAAAGATGTTGAAGTTTATCCAACTCCTGTAAATATTAACAATAAGGCTCTCCTGTTTACTATAATACAAGATGTTACCCGAAGGAAGAAGGCAATTGCTGCGCTTACTGAGAGTGAGTCTAAAAAGCTTGCTTTATTGAGAATAATCCCTGATTTGATCATTGTGATCAACAAAAAGGGGGAAATATTGGATTTGTATACAGACAACATGTCAAATTTGCCAACGCCTGCCAGTGTTATGCTTGGAAAGAAGTTTATCGATATTATGCCCGGATCGCTTAGTAAGAAATTTCAGGAATATGTTCAATCTGCCTTTAATACAAGAGAAATAATAACTTTCAGTTATTCATTTACCAGAAAAGGAGAGGAGGTTTTTGAAGAAGCACGTTTAATCGTTAGCGGAGATGACGAATTGCTCGTGATACTGCGGGATATCACCAACCAAAAAAAATCTGAGGAAGAATTAAAAAGAGCCTGGTTGGAAGCTGAAAAGGCAAATGATGCAAAGAGTTCCTTTTTAGCGAATATTTCTCATGAAATAAGAACTCCTATAAATGCAATAATTGGTTTTAGTGAACTTCTGGCACAGGAAGTAACTCAACCTCATCTTGAAAGTTATATTAACTCCATTAAATCAAGCAGTACTGCTCTTCTTGGTTTAATTCAGGATGTTTTGGATCTTTCAAAAATTGAAGCCGGAAAATTGTCATTGAAACCCGAATATGTGAATCTTCGTGCACTTCTTGATGAAATAAAAAACATTTTCTGGTTGAAAATGAAACAGAAAAAAATAGTGTTTCAAACTTCTGTATCAAATGATATTCCAGGACTTTTGCTACTGGATGGATTGAAGATCAGGCAAATTTTAATCAACCTGATAGGAAATGCATACAAATTTACTGAAAACGGAAAAGTTAGCGTTAGCATAACCGCGGAAAATAAAAAAATAGCAAAGAAAATAACACGTATTGATGTTATTATAGATGTAACTGATACAGGCATTGGTATTTCTAAAGATTTTCAGAAAAGTATTTTTGAGGCATTTAAACAACAAGATGAACAGGATAGCAGAAAATACGGTGGAACGGGTCTTGGACTGGCTATAACACAAAGACTTGTTGAACTTATGGAGGGAGTAATCCATCTTAAAAGCACGCCGGGAAAAGGAAGTACTTTCAAAATAATAATACCCCGAATTGAAGTAATTTCAAAGATTGAATTCAAGCAGTTTAAAGACGAAGGAAAGAATATAAGATTTCATGATACAAGCGTATTGATCGTTGATGATGAAAAAGCAAATGATATACCGTTTGAATATAAGGATACTAATGCATTGAAAGAAACCATTGATATTCTATTGAAAGATTACAAAATTGTCATTGAGACCTCCTCATTTCTGGAGGTTAAAGAATATGCTCTACAATTGAAAAAGGTAGCAAGGGCTTATAGGATTGAAATATTAAAAGAACTGGCAAAGAAAATTAGTATAGCTTCTGATAATTTTGACATTGAGGAGATGAATCAGTATATGTCTGAAATTCCCGCGATTTTATACAAACTAAATGAAAGAATTAAAAAAAATTGATCTTGAACAAAATTTCGGTAAACATTCCATACTGATTGTTGATGATGTTGCCAAGAATATTCAACTTGTTGCCAAATTTCTAACCCATGAAGGGTATAACCTTTTCTTTGCCCAAAGTGGGGAATCGGCAATAAAACAAATTGAGGCAAGAACATTTGATTTGATATTGTTAGATATTATGATGCCCGGCATGGATGGATTTGAGGTTTGCAGAAAAATTAAAATTCAGGATAAATCGAAGGATATTCCGGTTATTTTTTTAACCGCAAAAACCGATGATGAAGCCATAGTCAAAGGTTTTGATATTGGGGGAGTGGATTATATTACAAAACCTTTCAATCCGACTGAGCTGATAGCAAGAGTGAAAACACACCTTCAACTGCGAAGCCGGGAATTGGAATTGAAAGAACTCAACAATACAAAAGATACACTTCTTTCGGTAATCAGTCATGATCTCAGAACACCCTTTTTTAATATTATGAGTATTGGGGAATTGTTACTGAAAAATTATAAAAATTATGATGAAAAAGAGATTATGGACCTGATAACCAGCATGATTGAAGCTTCAAGGATCTCTCATAATTTGCTGGAGAACTTATTGAATTGGACCAGGGTGCAAACACGCAGGATTTTATTCGAACCGGAAAATTTCCTATTGGATGATATCATCAGGGAAAATATCCTGTTTGCACAACCTCAGGCCGAAAATAAGGAAATCGCATGCAAAGAGGAGATAGAAACAGGGATTTGGGTTTATGCTGACAAAAACATGTTAAACACGATAATCAGGAACGTAATTGCAAATGCTATTAAATATACCAACCGCAGAGGAGAAATTTGTGTTGAAACAAAGAAAAAAAAGAAAAAGGCGATTATACGGGTTAAAGACAATGGTGTTGGGATGTCGGTTGAAAAAGTGCAGCTCCTTTTAAACCATACAACTTTTAAGACTACTCCCGGAACTGAACAGGAGTCCGGATCAGGATTTGGATTGGTATTAGCCCATGAGTTTATTGAGAAAAATCAAGGAAAACTGAATATTGAAAGTACCGAAGGAAAAGGAAGTGTATTTGGTTTTTCCATACCGTTGGCAAGTGCAGCGTCTAAATAGAAGGAAAAATAAAAAATGGCAACCTGCATGTATTTGAATAATTTCTATATTTGCACTGCCCTAAAGGACTTGTAGCTTAATTGGATAGAGCACCTGGCTACGGACCAGGAGGTTGGGGGTTCGAGTCCCTCCAAGTTCACATAAAAGAGAAAGCCGCCCTTGTGGTGACTTTCTCTTTTATTTGCTTTAACTTTCCCCAATTGTTATAATTCAGTAATTTCCTTAGGGTATGTTTAAGGTTAAGTGTTCAAGAGACCTGATTCAATTGCCTGTAAATAAAAAAATTTGATTAACTTATTATAAATTTAGCAACAGATAAAATGTATTGATTATGAACAGAAATATAGTATATCTGATTTTGGCTTCGCTGGTATTCACGGGGTGTAGTAAATATGGCTATGTAAACTTAAATTATCCCCAACCTCCGATAACCTACCTGCCGGAAGATGTAAGATCCATAGCGATAGTGAACCGGTCGCTGATCAAAGAGGAAGACAAAACAAACCAGGTGCTTGAGTCCATTGCTTCGGCCGAAGTTGCAGGATCTGATCGTTTGGCATCTGACGAATGTCTGAAGGGTGTGTACGATGGCATTAACGGCCTGAACGGAATTACCATTATAATCCCTCAGAATACAAGATTATATGGCACGGGATCAATGAAAACACCAGATCTGCTGGATTGGAAACAGGTTGAGGAAATATGCAATTCATCCAATGCCGATGTATTGCTGGTCCTTGAGACTTTTGATTCCAATACCGATCTGGCGGTAGCAATAGCTGCAGATCAGGCCATGTCAGTTCTTCATACCGGTGCTCCGGACCCCGCAATTCCGGATCAGGTAAGAATGAATGTTGTTTCCTATTGGCGATTGTACGATCCGGTTACCAGAACCATTATCGATCAATACCGGCAATCCAACAACATAATCATAAATACGGAAGATATTGTGCCTCCTATGGGTGCGTTGCGTAACATTGCCTATGCAGCGGGAAAGGAATACATCCAGCGATTTTTACCCAGTTATTATACGGTAAGAAGAGATATGTATAAAAAGGCCAAGGGGCCTAATAAGCATATATTCCAGACCGGTTTCCGGCGTACCGAAGTCGCGAATTGGGAGGGTGCCATAGAGGTTTGGAGCGGATTGACGGAAGACATAAAGCGAAAAACAGCAGGACGAGCCTGTCTGAATATAGCCGTAGCTAACGAAGTACTTGGAAATACCGACCAGGCATTGCAATGGGCCAAAAGATCATACGAAGATTACAATGATAAACTTGGAAGAGATTACGCAAAGATACTGCTGAAAAGAAAAAACATTGAGGATTAACGAAAACAGAAAAACGGTATTATAGGAATCAATAACAAGCAGCTTTCTTTACCTGCCAACAATTTATTCAAAAAGACCTTCATCTCTTATGAGCATCAGTACGGCAGAATGAGGAACAATAAAGTATTTTTCTTTTTTAAAGACAATCTCAAATCCGCTTTTCTGCATATAAATTGCCAGGTCACCTTCCTTGGGTTGAAGGGGTACGTATTTCACTTCATTGCTTTTATCTTTCCAGGGTTCATCAACTTCATTAATTGCAGGAATAGGATACCCGGGGCCAACTTTTACAACATATCCTGTTTGTATTTTCTCTTTTTCCTGGATGCCGGGAGGAAGATACAGTCCTGATTTGGTTTTATCCAAAGGAGACTTTGGTTTGATAAGTATCCTGTCACCGACCATGATAATTTTATCCAGTTTTTGTTCCCCAAGTTCTAAAGTCATTGTTATCCGCTTAAAACTTAATAACTCATTCAAATATAAACAGAATTAGCGATTATGATATGCAAACTGTTATTTGTCCTTTTTTCCAAAGACAGAAAAATGAACATATCGTTTAGGATGTTCCTGCAAGTCTTTCATCAGGATATTAAGATGATACGATGTTGAATCAAGGTTTCTGTATAGAGAACTGTCATTGATAAATTTGCCCATGGTGCCTTCACCATGATCAATCTTGGATACAATATTCCTGACCGAGTTCAGGGTGCTGTCCAGTTGTATCAGGATGGCACCTAAGTCAGCACTGTCAATAGAAGAGCTAATATTGGCAAGATGATCAAGGGTTTCTGATATCTGTTCATTTTTTGAACCAAGATTATCAGTGATCTGTTCGAGATTTTCAAAGCTGTTATTCAGGCTACCATTCTTTGATAGTGAATGGCTCAGGGATGCAAGACTTGAATTTAAACTTGATATGCTATTGCGTAATTCTTGTTCACTCTCAGGAGTCAGGACCTGATTCAATGAGATAAGAACCGTATCAATACCGGAAAGTATATGTTCAATTTTTGGCACAAGTCCGGTAATAACATCCATAACATTTCCTCCGATCTCCGAATCCAAAGTATCTCCGGAGGAGTGATAAGATGTATTATTGCTAAGGATAAGTTCCAGATCACTTGTTGATGCCAGAGGATTCGCCTGTTTTATTTTTACAACAGAATGCACTGGTATTTTCACCTTTTCCTCGAGTACAATCTTTACCCGAAATTTCCCTGAATTTTGATGATCAAACTCCAGGGAGGTTATGTTGCCTATTTTATATCCCTTAAGCATCACATTACCTGATTCAATCAATCCATCTGCCCGGTCAAATAATACGTAATAGTGATCAGTTGATTTCAGGATATTTTTGCCTTTCAGAAAATTATAACCCCATACACTAATTGCCAATACAAAAATTGCAATGAGTCCTATTTTAACTTCTTTTGAAATTTTCACTTGAATAAAATAAGGTTAAACATTTGTTCTTCAATATTATACGATAGCATATTGTAGTACCTCGATTTTTCATGCCGTGGAATCCTCATCATTTAAGTTTTTGTCATATAAAAAATTGTTCATGTTTTTTGTATTTCATCCATTCAATCAATCAATTGGTTAATCATTGATGATTAAGATCTCACAACATTAATTTTGTGTATTATACAATTCGTGCAGGGCTTCCTCGATGGATATTATTTTCCCGTTTTTAATGGCTATTATAAAAGCATCAGGATATTTGTTCTTGACCCATTTACTATATTCTACAATATCATCATATTTTAGTTTTCTGCCAACAGCATATTTGTATGCATTATTGGTTCTGAATTCCTCTACATCAAGAAATTCTGAAAAGAGATCCGAATCCAAGGGTATTTCATTCGAAGAAGAAGAGATTTGTACTTTAAAATAGAGTGAAGGTAGCATGCCTGTGGTATCACTCCTTACTAATGTCACCAAAGTATCTGCATCGCTTTCAAATAAAACTGCAGAAGAACTGGCAAAACTAACTCCGGATTTGGATTCGATATCTTCCTTATACGATCTGAAAGCTCTGAAAATAGCCGATGCAATATAATCCTGACCTTCTTCGGAATTCAGATAATTCTCTTCTTCAGGATTTGTAATAAATCCGCTTTCTATAAGAACACTGGGCATCGAAGACTGAGCCAGCACCAGAAGACCTTGCCTTCTGATACCGCGGTCTTTTCTCATGGCACGCTCACGAAACTGATCCTGAACCATATCGGCGAAGTTAATACTTTGTTTATCATATACATTTTGCATAACGGAAAAGATAATATATGATTCAGGAGAATTGGGATCAAAATTTTGATACCTGGTTGTATAATCTTCTTCAAGAAGAATAACTGAATTTTCTCTTTTTGCAACTTCGAAGTTTTCATCAGAACGATGCAATCCCAATACCAAAGTTTCAGTTCCGAATGATTTCGGATTACTCCATCCGTTTGCATGAATTGAAATAAAAAGATCAGCATCTGCTTCATTGGCAATTTCAGCGCGACGATACAAAGGAATAAATTCGTCTTTTTTACGCGTATAGATAACGTTAACTTCCGGCATCTTTTCTTCTATATATTTTCCCAGTTTCAATCCTATTGCCAATACAATATCCTTTTCATTTGAGTAAGCTCCCATTGCCCCCGGATCCTTACCTCCATGACCGGGATCAATTACTACGGTACGAATTTTGTAATCTTCATTGTTGTTCCCATTTTGCGCTTGGGCAATAGTTGATAAAAAACACAGTATTATAATAGGAATAAGATTTAATTTGCAGGGATATTTCAGGCTTCGGTGTAAATCTTTATTCTGCATTGGAATCCTTAATTTTTAGTAGCTTTGCAGCCTTTGGAACCATATAAGACCTTTGCAAAAATAGCATTTAAATCATTATCTGTGTTAATTCGAATTGCCCTGTTTCTAACATTTCAATTTGCGATTGTTTATAATTTGCCGGCGCAATCCGATAGCCTGATTTCAGATCATGATACAATTCCCGAAAATCTTTCAGGAAATGGTGTAAATGCAACTGACTCCTTGCAAATTCAGTACGACAGTTTGTTTACAAATGAACTTGATAGATCAGATACAATCATTGCAGATACTTTGGAAATAGCAGAGCAACCCAGGGAAGGTGCATTGGAGGATATGGTATATTATACTGCGGAAGATTCCATGAAAATATCTTTGAAGAAGGAAACAATGTACCTTTATGGCAATGCCACGGTAAAATACCTGGACATTGAACTGACAGCGAATTACATTGAACTGAACTATGCGAGAGAAGAAGTATTTGCAAAAGGCAGCATCGATACGTCAGGACAAATTGTGGGTACCCCTGTATTTACACAGGGGAGTCAAAGTTTCGAATCGGATTCAATGAAATACAATTTTGGTAGTGAAAATGGTATTATTTACCATATTGTAACTCAGCAGGGGGAAGGTTATTTGCATAGCGACAAATCAAAAAGGCATAAGAATGAACACATCCATGCCTATGGAAATAAATATACTACCTGTGATGCTGAACATCCTCATTTTTACCTGGCTTTAAAAGAGGCTATCATTATACCTGAAGATAAAATTGTAGCCAAAGCATCTTATTTTGTTCTGGAGGATATTCCTATTAAAGTGTTGGGTCTTCCATTCGGTTTTTTTCCGAATACCACACGGCGAAGTTCTGGCATTTTGTTCCCTTCTTTTGGCGAAGAGCGTTACAGGGGATTTTTTTTACGTGATTTGGGTTGGTACCAGGTACTGGGCGATTACGCTGATTTCAGAATACTGGGTGATTTTTATTCAAAA
The DNA here is from genome assembly GCA_964633185.1 of uncultured Bacteroidales bacterium. Lineage (GTDB taxonomy): Bacteria > Bacteroidota > Bacteroidia > Bacteroidales > UBA10428 > UBA10428. Next base: position 11,305 of record CAZWFM010000020.1, read on the forward strand.
GGCAGTTGGGGCGTAGAAACAAATCTGGCCTACAAGTACAGGTATCACTTTTCAGGTGATTTTTCATTTAACTACAATCAGAATAAAAACGTGGATGATATTGCAATTCCCGAAAGCAAGGATTATCGTTTACGCTGGTCACACCGTCAGGATGCCAAGGCAAATCCGACCCAGAACTTTTCTGCCAGCGTCAATTTCTCTTCTTCAGAATATGAGAAATACAATAGTTATAGTTCCGAGGAATACCTGACAAACCAGAAATCATCAAGTATCAATTACTCAAAAAACTGGCCGGGAACCCCTTTTAATCTTGCAATAAGCGGAAACGCTTCACAGAACAGTCGTTCCAAAAGCGTAAACATGAATTTGCCGACAGGCTCATTGAACATGAGTTCCATCTATCCCTTCAGAGGCAAAGCAGGTTCGGAAAAATACAAATGGTATGAGAACATTAGTTTGCAATACAGTTCAAAATTTGATAATCAGATCGACACCTATGATTCCGTGCTCTTTGAGCAGGAAACATGGGATAATATGAGAAATGCTTTCCAGCATGATATACCTTTATCCGTAAATTTTAAAATAGGTAAATTGGTAACCATTACACCAAGTATGCGATATACAGGTGTTTTATACTCTGCGCGTACCGTTGTGGACAGTGTAGTATT
>CAZWFM010000020.1:12072-15287 GCA_964633185.1 uncultured Bacteroidales bacterium
TGCGATATACAGGTGTTTTATACTCTGCGCGTACCGTTGTGGACAGTGTAGTATTGAACCAGGAGACCAACGTTGTTGAGGAATATTCACGCAGGGTGAATGAGGCGAGTTATGCTCAGGCAATCAATCCAAGCATAGGAGTTTCTTTTGCACCAAAACTCTATGGAATGTTTGTTTCAAAAAAGGATGATGGTTATATAGAAGCTGTAAGACATGTAATTTCTCCTTCGGCAAGTTTTTCCTTTACACCGGACATGAGGAAGGTCAACAAGAACTATTATGATTCATTATTTTATATAAACAGCGAAGGAATTAGAACATACCGCCGAACCTGTCATCCTTTTGAAGATGAAATTTACGGACCTCCTTCCAGCAATGGAAAATCAGGTTCCTTGCGTCTGTCGCTTAACAATAACCTCGAAATGAAGGTCCGTCCAAAAAATGATACCACTGGCGAGGCAAAGAAAGTTGTTATACTCGAAAACCTGAATTTCTCGACAAGCTATTCACCCTGGGCAGAGCAATTCAAATGGCAGGATGTTTCAATGGTCACAGGGACAAAGTTTTTCAATAAAAAACTGGATCTTAGAGTAAATGGCCGTTTTAGTCCCTATGCCATTGATTCGACAGGGAAAAAGATCGATGTATATTATAACAGGGTAATGGGAGGAATTAATTTCTTACGTTTTACCAGTATTACTGTCACATCGGGCTTTACTCTGAAATCGAAAGCAGGAAATAAGGGAAGTGATTCTGGTGAGAATCAGGAACAGACCGGAGAAACAGGTCTTGGACAGGATTTCATACAGGATGAAATGGATTTTACACCCTCGGGATATGGTGGCAATTACGTGGATTTTGACATTCCCTGGTCAATGAATGTTAGCTATTCGTGGTCGTGGAACCGGCCGGGAATAAAAACAACCAGAACCCATACGGTGAATATGTCCGGAGATTTTAGTTTAACTCCCAGGTGGAAGATCGGAGTACGTTCGGGTTATGATATTGAGGCGAAGAAAATTACATTCACGAACCTGAGCATTTACCGCGATCTGCATTGCTGGCAAATGTCTTTTTCGGTTATTCCATTTGGTGCTAGAGCCAGCTATTCCTTCACGATACAGGCAAAATCCAGTTTGCTGCGTGACTTGAAATACGAGAAAAAACCCAATTGGTACGATAATTTTTAATTTTTCAGTGATCGGTGATCGGTTAAGTAGTTGAGACGTTTAGATTTTAGAAAGTTGAGAAAATGGGAAAGTGAGAAGATGAGAAGATGAAACTTGAGACTTAAAGATCACTCTGACAAGAAATAAAAAAACCCGGCATAATACCGGGCTTAATATATAATAGTATATCTGTTTTTATTCGGCTACAATTTCAAAAGGAACTTCAATCTGAACTTCTTTATGAAGTCTGACATTGGCTGTATACTTCCCAACCTCTTTGATCAGTTCTTCCTTTATTGAAATAACTTTCCTGTCAATGTCAAATCCTTTTTCCTTGAGTGATTCGGAAATCTGAATAGTATTCACTGATCCGAATATTTTTCCTTTTGAGCTTGCTTTTGCCCCAATGGTAAGTGTGACATCCTTAAGTTTATCTGCAATGGCTTGTGCTTCTGCTTTAATTTTCTCTTCCTTGTGTTGTCTTTGCCGGAGAATCTCTTCATGAATCTTCCTGGCACTTGCGGTTGCATTTATTGCCAGACCTTTAGGAATCAAATAATTTCGGGCGTATCCATTTTTTACCTGGATGATATCATCTTTATACCCGAGATTCTGTATATCTTGTTTCAGTATAATTTCCATTTCCCATTGTATTTATTTCAACATATCAGTAACATAAGGAAGCAATGCAAGATGTCTCGCACGTTTAATAGCTGTTGATACTTTTCGTTGAAACTTAAGAGAAGTACCAGTAATCCGTCTGGGCAATATTTTACCCTGTTCATTCAGGAATTTTTTCAGGAATTCCGGATCTTTATAATCTACATATTTTATTCTGTTCTTAAGAAACCTGCAATACTTTTTCTTCTTGGTTTCAATTGTTGGCGGTGTTAAGTACCTTATCTCAGATTGACCTTGCTGTGTACTCATGACTTATCCTCCATTTTTTCTTGTTTTATACTACGCTTTTTTTCTGCATACTCAATAGCATATCTTTCCATTTTAAAGGTGAGGAATCTAATGATTCTTTCATCGCGACGATACTCAGTTTCAAGTTTTGCAATAAATTCACCTTCGCAGGAAAACTCTATCAGATAATAAAAACCAGTTGATTTTTTCTGGATTGGATAAGCAAGTTTTTTAAGGCCCCAGTTCTCCTCATGCACAATTTTACCACCATTTTTGGTAATCAGATTTTTGTACTTGTCAACCGCTTCCTTCATCTGAGCTTCAGATAAAACGGGAGTTGCAATGAAAACGGTTTCGTATCTGTTTTTCATTTTTTAAATAATTAATTGAGAGTGATTTTTAACGAAGCGCAAAAATATTACTTTTTTTTATCTATTCAAATAAAAGTAGAATTTATATAGGCCAGAGAAAAACAAGTAAATTCCGAATAACAACTAACGTCATTTGGTATATCGCAAAGTATATGAACAACCGAATCTATATCCTGGCCCAGTTTTCTCCTTTTTTTATTCTGCTAATCTGCATTTCCGATACTCCGAATGATCTGGCCAATACTGCTCCGGGAACTCCCAAAGCTAACTGATGTTTAATAATGCGCACATCTGAAGCTTTAAGCTTCGAAGAAACCTTTCGATCAGGCAAATTGTAATTTTCACCAAGAAAATATTCCCAGCCTTGCCATTCTTCTTTATAAAACTGATCGGGTCGTGCAGGTAAATTTGCAGGTTTGTTGGTCCATGTCCGGTATTCGATAGAATTTTTAATGCCTTTTCTTTGGCAAAGCAAGGATGCTTCTTCATAAGAAAGATAAGACCTCTCGCTGAACTTGGCAGACTTTCCGAAAAAGTCAGGCCATCCTTTCCAGACATTTTTTTTCTTAAAATATTCATCTGGTTTTCTTGGAAAATTCTTTGGGAGATACTCTCTGCTGCGTTTGTAGGAATCAAATTTGCGGGAAGAATTTACTCCTTTTGGTATAAGGTTTTCCTGAGCCCAGGTTTTTGCAAGTTTATATGACCATCTGATAACGTTGTCATATGAATCTATCTTCATAAAACTCCAAGATTTAGGTTTAAT
>CAZWFM010000021.1:0-10507 GCA_964633185.1 uncultured Bacteroidales bacterium
AGACAATGAGATCATGAAGTTTTGTCAAAGCTTTATGACTGAACTTCAACGTCATATTGGACAGGATACAGATGTGCCTGCAGGTGATATCGGGGTTGGAGGCAGAGAAATCGGTTATTTGTTTGGCCAGTACAAAAGAATTGTTAACGAATTTACAGGAGTGTTAACAGGGAAAGGTCTGGAATGGGGAGGAAGTCTTATTCGTCCGGAAGCAACAGGATATGGTGCTGTATATTTTGCCGAAGAGATGTTAAAAACAAGGAATGAAGGCATTAAAGGGAAAGTTGCTGCAGTATCAGGTTCAGGCAATGTTGCCCAATACACCGTAGAGAAATTGTTGCAATTTGGAGGAAAACCGGTTACATTGTCCGATTCAGCCGGATTTATTTATGATCCCGATGGAGTATCAATGGAAAAGTTGCACTATGTAATGGAGCTGAAGAATATTAAAAGAGGCAGGATCAAAGAATATGCTGATAAATATAAAGTAAAATATATTGAAGGAGAAAGACCATGGAGTATTCAATGTGATCTTGCATTTCCCAGTGCTACACAAAATGAAATCAATGAAGAGGATGCAAAAGAACTTGTTAAAAATGGGTGCACGGTCGTGTCAGAAGGAGCTAACATGCCCTCAACCCCGGAAGCAGTTGAAATATTCCTGGGAGCTAAAATCCTGTATGGTCCGGGGAAAGCTGCAAATGCAGGCGGTGTTGCTACTTCAGGACTTGAAATGACGCAAAATTCAATGCGATTGCCATGGACAAGAGAAGAGGTAGACAGCAGATTACAGCAAATTATGAAAAATATTCATGAAACATGTGTAAAATATGGCACGGATTCTTCCGGGTTTATTAATTATGTGAATGGAGCGAATATTGGCGGATTCATAAAAGTGGCAGATGCCATGATTGCTCAGGGGGTAGTATAAAACCATACGAAGTAATCATAATGTAAAAGCCGTTTCTCATTGATTGAAACGGCTTTTTTATTTTCTTATTCAGGGGTATTGCCACAATGAACTATTTTATCGTTTTTCTTCGATAATAAAAAATTTTTCAATTTCTGTTTGAAATTTTAAAAATTATATTATACTTTGGCCAAAAATATGACTAATAGTCATTTTATTAAATGAAGTCTAAATGGGTATAACAGAACGGAAAGAAAGAGAAAAACAACGGCGCAGAGAAGAAATTTTATTGGCTGCAGAAAAAGTATTTTTCACCAGGGGGATTGATAATTCCACCATGGATGATGTGGCTGAACAAGCCGAATTGAGCAAAGGAACTTTGTATTTGTATTTTAAAAGCAAGGAAGAAATCCATTGGGAAATTGCACAGAAGCACATGAAAAAAGTCGCTAATGACATGATTAAAGCGATGGATGATAAAAAAAATGCTGTAGAAAATCTGCTGATCATGGCAAAAATCTTTGTTAAGCATTGTGAAGAGGAGCACGAGGTTGCTCATTCCATTCTTTTTTTCCAGGCGTGTAACCTGAATAATCTGAATCTCGATCATGAGCAGATAAAATACGCGTTTATCCACGATTCTCCGATTCATCTATTAACAAAATACGTTGAACAGGGAATTGAACAGGGTCTGATACGCAATGACATTCCTGTAAATGCCTTGAGCAGTACGCTTTGGGCACAAATAATGGGGGTTTTGCAAGTCATCACACTGAAAAGGGATCTGTTTGAACTTATCGATGTAACTAAAGAAGATATTATTGAAAGTCATCTCAAAATAGCTTTAAATGGGATATTGAAAAATGAAAAAGTATAGAATCATAACATTTAGTTTTCTGGCAGGTATTTGTTTGTATATCAATGCGCAGGATCAGTTATTGGAAAATTATATTCAGGAAGGCATTCAGAGTAACCTGGCGCTTCAACAGGTTCGTGCCGACTATTCCAAAAGTCTGCAGTCATTACGATCTGCAAGAGGCCTGTTTTTTCCGGATTTGAGTCTGAATGCCAGGTATACGGTTGCACGGGGCGGAAGAATCATTGAATTTCCTGTGGGAGATATGTTAAATCCTGTATATATGACGCTTAATGAATTACAGGATGACATTGTTTTTCCAAGTCTGGAAAACCAGGAATATGAATTTTACCGTCCAAATGAACACGAGACCAAACTCAGCCTGATACAACCTCTGTATAGTCCGCAAGTAATTTATAACTATCAGATCAAAAAACAGCAAACCCATATTGAAACTGTAAACATTTCGATCTACAAAAGAGAATTGATAAAAGAAATTAAATCCTCATATTACGGATATATAATGACTGTATACCTTTTGAAACTGATGGATGAAACGGATGAACTGTTAAAAGAAAACTTCCGTGTATCAAAAAGTTTGTATGAAAACGACAAGGTGACACATGATGCAGTGTATCGCTCCGAGGCCGAATTGCAGGATTTGTACCGGAGAAAGGCTGAAGCTGATAAAGAAAACCGGACAGCCAGAGCATATTTCAACTTCCTGCTGAACAAACCGCTGGATGCGGAAATACATATTCCTGAAAGTGATAAAGTGCCTGAAGCAGGCTTTCCAGTTTCAATGGATGAAAAGATCACTGCCGGACTCGATTCCAGGGAAGAGCTGGATAAATTGCAATTGTATTCTGATATCAATGAGAACTATACAAAACTGGCCCGCGCTTCCAACTATCCGAATTTATTCCTGGCATTTGATTATGGTTTTCAGGGAGAGGAGTATTCTTTTACCAGAGAGGATGACTATCTGCTTGCTTCGGTCGTGCTGCGCTGGGACTTATTTCAAGGATTTAAAAATCGGGCGGATGTGCAACATGCAAGAATTGCCAGTGAGCAGATCATGTTGCAAAGAGAGGAGCTTAAAAAGCAGATTGAATTGCAGATCATTAATGCCTGGTATGATCTGAAAGCTGCCATGGAGGCTATAGATGCCGCACGAATACAAGTCCGGGCTTCTGAAAAGGCATTTCAGGTTATTGAGAAGAAATACAGGATCGGTCAGGCCAGATTAATTGAATATACCGATGCTCGTACAACCATGACAAAAAGCAAACAAAACCTTATCATGGCTTTGTTTGAGTATAAAATAAAAGAAGCCGAACTCGAAAGAGTATCCGCAGAAAGAAAAATAGATTAAAACTTAATATAATAATATATAATTAGATAGAATATGGTATTAAAACTAATAATTAAATATAAAACCATTGTGTTTTTTGGTTGGTTGCTGGCCACAGGATCTTTATTTTATGCCTGTAGAGAGAATGAACATTCAGAATCAACCGCTGAAAAAGTTCCCGTGAAGATCATAAAGGCAAACAAACTAAAGAAAGCTTTTCCGATAAGAACTTCAGGTATAATGTCATCCAAATCTGAAATGAAGTTAAGTTTTAAAACAGGAGGGATCATTGATGAAATTTTTGTGGATGAAGGTCAAACGGTAAAGCAGGGTCAGCTTCTGGCCAAACTGAATCTTTCGGAGATCGAAGCGCGTGTTAATCAGGCAAAACTGGGAGCTGAAAAAGCTGAACGGGACTTGCAACGGGCGACAAACTTATACAATGACAGTGTAGCAACATTAGAGGAATTGCAAAATGCACGGACAGCTTTTGACGTGGCTGCATCTGATTTAAGGATTGCTGAGTTTAATAAGAAATATTCGATGATCACAGCTCCTTCTGACGGGAAGATTTTAAAGAAACTCGCTGAGAAAAATGAAATAATTGCTGCCGGACATCCATTGTTTCTTTTTGGATCGAGAGAGGGTAACTGGGTTTTAAGGGTAGCTTTATCAGATGTTAACATGGTGAAAATCAGTCATAAAGACTCAGCAATTATAACTTTTGATGCATTTCCGGGAGTGAGATTTAAAGGAGTTGTATCTGAAATAGCCAAAGCTTCTGATCCTTATACCGGAACATACGAAGTAGAATTGCGATTGATTGATCGTCATTCGGGTTTTGTCTCAGGCCTGATTGGGAAAGCCGAAATTACTCCATTTGTTAAAAATGAATATGTGGTTCTTCCTGTTGAAATTATACATGAAACAGATGACATGACTGGATATATATATTTGATAAAGAGGGGTGGATATGAAAAACGGAAAATACAGATCCGGCATATTTCAGATAGTATGATCTATATTGGAGAGGGACTTAATTTGAATGATTCAATAATTTCTGACGGTGCAGATTTTCTCGAACCCGGTACGGAAATAGAAATTATTGATTAATAATAAGACTATGCGTTTATCAAAAATTGCGATAGATAATTATCAGTTTACACTGATTGTCTTCGTACTTCTGTTATTTACAGGCATTCAGACTTATATCAGTATGCCAAGGACTGAAAATCCGGAAATTGTTATACCGGGAGTTTCTGTTCTTGTTATTTATCCGGGAGCCAGTCCTGTTGACATGGAAGAATTGGTAGCCTTGCCAATAGAAGAAGCAATGAATGAACTGGATGATATAAAACGAATTAATACAACAGTATTTGATGGGATTGCTTCGGTTGCTGTAGAGTTTGATTTCAATGTAGAAGCAGATGAAAAATATGACGAAGTTGTTCAAAAAATCAATAGCATGCGTAGTGAACTTCCAAAAGAAATCATAGATCTTCAGATGACACAGTGGACATCCAGCGATGTTGCCATGCTTCAATTGGCGTTAGTATCTGAAAATGCCTCTTATCGAGAGCTGGAAAATCAGGCCGAAATACTGAAAAAAGATCTTGAACGGGTGTACGGAGTTAAAAAGGTTGAAATTGTTGCCTGTCCTGAGCAGGAAGTGAGAATTTCTCTTGATTTGGAGAAAATGGCCGGAATGAATATTAGTGTGGATGAGGTTGCAAATGCGATAAACAGCAATAATGCTAATATTCCCGGAGGTACAATGAAGCTTGGAGATAAAGTTTTTACAATCAAAACAAGCGGAGCATACAGTGATCTTAAGCAAATTCGAAGGACAGTTGTAAATTCCTATATGGGAAGATTAATTTACCTGGAAAACATAGCTGAGGTAAATTTTGATCATGAGGACGTTAAATATTTTGTGCGCTATCCGCTTTCGGATGCTTCTGGGAATCAGAAAGCAGTATTTGTCATTGTGAAGCAAAAAGAGGGATTAAATGTACTGGATATCGCAGAGGATGCGAAATCAGAGATCCGGACCTTCACCTCTTCACTTGATGAGAATTATCGGCTTGAATATGTATTTGATCAGACCATAGGAGTCCGAAACCGCATAAATGGTTTTATGTGGAACCTGATCCAGGGAATAATCCTTGTAGGATTGATTATCCTTCTGGCTCTCGGATTCAGATCTTCCATGGTTGTGATCATTGCTATTCCATTATCCATCCTCATTGGTCTAAGTATTGTGTATGCTTTTGGATATGGACTGCAACAAATATCTATAGCTGCCCTGGTTGTAGCTCTCGGACTACTTGTTGATAATTCCATTGTAATGGTAGAGAACATTAACCGCCATATTTCAAAAGGTTTAACACCCCGTGATGCATCTATTGCAGCAGCTTCCGAAATAGGCTGGCCTGTGGTTAGTGCAACTTTAACCACTGTTCTTGCTTTCGTACCAATTGCCATGATGCCATACCAGGCAGGTTTATTTATCAGGAGTTTACCGGTAACAATAATTGTTACACTTAGCATTTCGTTGTTAATAGCTCTTACACTAACTCCTATGATTACAAGTAAATTGTTTAAGGGAGATGGAAAAACAATTGAAAAAAAAGAAAACAGCGGATTAAAAAAGCTTTTGCTAAAATTTATTGAAGGTCCTTACCGTAAAAGTTTGCAATATGCACTCAAGAATCGATGGCAGGTTATTGTTGTATCTGTGCTGGTGTTTATTCTTTCTCTGTATGCTTTTACTTTCTTAGAATTTAGCTTATTTCCAAAAGCCGAACAACCAAATCTTTTAATTAAAATCAGGCTTCCTGACGGAACAAATCTGGATAAAACCGATGAAGTTGCCCACTATGTTGAATCAGTTCTGGATACTACACCTGAGATCAAGTATTATGCTACAAATATAGGACATGGGAATCCCAGAATATATTACAATGTTTTCCCTGAAAATTTTAAAACACATATAGCAGAAATATATATTGAAACAATAGATTATGATCCGGAAGAATTTGATGCTTTAATTGCCAGGCTAAGAAATACCTTTGCTGATTATCCCGGAGCTAAGATCAACGTAAGAGAATTTGAACAGGGGTCCCCTATTGCAGCACCTGTCCAGATTTATCTTACCGGAAAAAGCCTGGATAAATTGTACAAAATCTCAACAGAATTTGAAGATTTTATTAAAAAACAGGATGGTATAATAAATCTTGAGAACGCTTTTACCAAAAACAAGACGGATTTGTATTTTAATATTAATCGTGAGAAAGCGAATCTCTTTGGAGTACCTGTTCATTTAATTGATCAGACTATACGAACGGCAATAACAGGAACACCTGTTTCGAAATTCAGAGACAAGGATGGAAAAGAATATAATATCGTATTACGTCTGCCTTTCGAACATAAAATACAACTTGAAGATATTGATAAAATATATGTCAAATCTTTAAAAGGGAAAATGATTCCTCTGAATCAGCTTGCAAGAATTGAATTCAGGCAATCACCCAGTATTATAACCAGGTACAATTCAGAGCGTACGGCTGAGATAAGAGCAGATATAAGAAAAGAATATTCAATTGATGATGTAATGGCTCCGATATTGGAGAAACTGGAATCTTATCCTTTTCCATCAGGGTATGGATATCATATTAGTGGAGAGTTGGAAAGCAGGAGTGAGACTTTCGGAGGGACATCTACTGCAGCAATTATTGCAATTATTTCAATCTTTGCAGTGCTTGTGCTTCAATTCCGATCATTCGCCCAGCCGGTTATTATTTTCATTGCTTTACCATTTGCAGCAATAGGTATGATTTGGGCATTGCTTCTTTCGGGGAATACATTTTCTTTTACTGCATTTGTTGGATTTACCAGTCTGGTTGGCATTGTTGTTAATAACTCCATAATTCTGGTTGATTATGCAAACATACTCCGACGTCAGGGGAAATCCATACCTGAGGCTCTTCAGATTGCAGGGGAAACCCGTTTTACTCCTATAATTCTCACTTCATTTACTACCATTGGGGGATTGTTGCCATTGACCCTTCGCGGAGGATCTCTATGGGCTCCTCTGGGGTGGACAATAATTGGAGGGCTGTTAGTTTCAACAATGCTTACCCTGATCGTTGTGCCGGTGTTTTATAAAAGTTTTATAAGGGAAAATAATAAGTAATTGTTTAACAATTAAATAATTAATTTTAAATAATTTAAAACTTTAAACTTATTGAATATCCGCCATATTTCCTGATGTTTATGACATTCCCATCATTAAATATGAGATATTGCCCTTTTATACCTATCAAATTACCAGCATAATGATCATCTTTATCTAAATTAATACTTGATATTTTACCATTAAAATTCGTATGAGGGTAGGTAATCATAGTAATGCAATCATCATCAGTAATCAGAGATTTGAGATTTTCAGGTATATAGGTCAAAGCTTTCTTTTTTTCCTGTAAAAGATCAGCCTTCATTTCATTGCTTCTTAACATATTTCGCCAGTTGGTTTTGTCATTAAAATGCGATTTTAATGCAACTTCTATTAATCCTGCAGTGTAACGATTGGGAGTTTGGGCAAGTTTAATAGCTGCAACCGCACCCTGATCAATCCAGCGCGCAGGTATTTGAGTATGACGTGTTACACCTACCTTTATGCCGCTTGTGAAAGACAGATATACATAGTGATCAATCAGACAATGTTCTTCAGCATATTGAATATCACGGGCTATTCCTTCGTGGGCAAGACACAATTCAGGACGTAAAACACAATCTTCGGTTTCGGGAGCTGATCTGAAACAAGGATAACAATACCCCTGAGCAAATGATTTTGAAGTAATTCTCCCACATTTGATACAATGTATTTTATTATGATATTTTAACTCAACATGCATGTTGATGAGGTCATTCATATAAATCTCTTCCTGACCTAATTTTAGAAAATACTGGACAGGATCTACTAATTCAGTTCTCATTTTCAATAAGTTACCTTCAATAATCATCATTGCATAGTTCTATAAACAGAAACAAAAATAAAAAATATGGTACTATGTATTGCATAGTACTAAAAAATATATATATCTTTGTATTGTAAAATTATAAAATGCACATTTTAAAAACATATCTTTTCTTGTTCATCCTATTTTGTGGTTTGGCAATCTGCACACCAAAAAATGAGAATAAAGATTACCAGATCAAATTCATTGATAAAGATAATATTTCACTGTTTCAGGAACCAAAGAAAGAATATGAAGAGTCAGAACAAAATTACACAATTGAAATTTTATCAGATGAAGTCAATGATATGATGAGCGAAAAGAACATTCAATGGAAATTTAAAAAACATTTGGTATTAGCAAATTATTGAATCAAAATCATGAAAAAAACAATGACAATTAATCTTGGTGGTATGGTTTATCATATTGATGATGATGCGTATGATAAACTTAAAATATACCTTGACAAGGTAAAGAATGAATTAAGATCTGTTGATGGCGGGGAAGAGATCTATCAGGATATTGAAACCCGGATTGCAGAACTTTTCAGTGAAAGACTTAAAAACAACCGGCAGGTTATATCTTTGCTTGAAGTTGAAGAAGTGATTGGGATTATGGGAAATCCGGAAGATATTTCAGGCAAAACAACGGAAAGGGATTATAAATCAAAAAACCGTAATTACAAAAGGATGTACCGCGATCCGGATAACAGGATAATTGGCGGTGTATGCAGTGGTCTGGCAGCTTACTGGCGGATTGACCCAACCATTGTTAGATTAATATTTATTATTCTGGCCATTTTTGGAATGGCAGGAGTATTAATTTATTTGATATTATGGATTGTTCTGCCTGAAGCAAACACAGTTGCACAGAAACTTGAAATGCGCGGTGAAGCTGTGAATTTGTCGAATATAGGCGATTTTTTCAGGCAGGAATTTGAAAATGTAAAGAGAAGTTTTCAAAAGAAATAAGGAAAGATTTTATGAAGGCTGAAAATTCAAAAGCTCAAATGCGGAAAGGAATACTGGAATATTGTATTCTTTCAATTCTGGATCAGGGAGATGCATATGCATCAGATATCATCAATAGGCTGAAAGAATCAGAATTGATTGTGGTGGAAGGCACGCTTTATCCTTTACTTACACGGCAAAAAAATGCAGGACTTCTAAGTTACAGGTGGGAGGAATCGACACAGGGACCTCCAAGAAAATATTACGCATTAACCAATGACGGAAAAGAATTTTTAAAGGAACTTGATATTGCATGGAATGAATTGGTAGATGCGATAAAGGCAATTAAAAACTCCAAATAATTACATATGAAATTATGAAAGAGACAATAAAAATAAACTTAAACCAGCGACTTTTTGATCTGGATGCAGATGCTTTTGAAAAATTAAAAGGGTATCTGGATTCATTGAAAAGATATTTTCAGAAAACTTCGGAGGAAGCAGAAGAGATAATGCAGGACATTGAACAACGCATCGCCGAAATACTGGAAGATAAACTTGGTAATACCAAGCAAGTCGTTACACTTTCAGATATTGAAGAAGTAATTCAAATGATGGGCACTGCTGATGATTTTGCACGTGAGACGGAGATGTCTGAAAACAGTGGAAATGGACAAGGAGATCGAGATACTGATGAAAATGCTTCGGCGTTTAACAGACAACACCGGCGATTATACAGAGATCTTGATAACAATATTATTGGTGGAGTATGTTCTGGAATTGCCTCCTATTTTAATGTTGATTCTGTGTGGATAAGACTTGCATTTATTATCCTCCTTTTCTTTGAGGGCATTGGATTTCTTGTTTATCTGGTACTATGGATTGCAATACCCGTAGCACGTACTACATCTCAGAAACTACAAATGAAGGGGCAGGCAGTAACGATTGAAAATATTCAGCAATCAGTAAAAAAAGAATTTACAAAGGTGAAGGACAATTTAAACAACCTATCCAAATCTGAATCTTATAAAAAAGCTCAGCATGCAGCAGCTGAGACACTTACTGTAATTGGCAATATTCTGCTTGTTATCTTAAAAGTTGTTCTTGTAATTGCCGGGGTTGCTCTGGCAATAGCAGGCATAGCATTTGTCATAGCTCTCATTACATCCCTGTTCACCGGAAGTGTATTCTTTGATTGGCACATTCCGCATTTGCCTATCAATGAATATATATTTCCCTTGATAAATAGTTTTTCTCTTATGGGACTTGCATTGTCTTTAGTAATATTAATTCCAATTGTTGCTTTATTCATTGGGATCTTAAAAATAATTTTTGGTGTAAAATCGCATACTCCTGTTCTTTCTGCTTTTGCCTGGACTTTTTGGGTTCTTGCTTTGGTATTTGTAATTGCTTCTGTTGC
>CAZWFM010000021.1:10607-14831 GCA_964633185.1 uncultured Bacteroidales bacterium
ATTTTGTTGTTATCTTTGCACCTCAATTTTGTCCCGTGGTGTAATGGTAGCACTGCAGATTTTGGTTCTGCCTGCCCAAGTTCGAATCTTGGCGGGACAGCATAAGAAAACCGGAAATATATTCGGCTTTTATTGTTCTTTTTGTGTAAACCGGATCAATTGATCAATTAGTTTTTTTATTGTCTTTTCAATTGTATGGTATTCTTGGATCTTGTTTTGAAAAACCAGAAATGCCAGGACTAATTTTTTATCTTTCTCTTGTAGTGAATGGATCAATTGATTTTTATGAAGTCTGTATGCTTCACGGATCCTTCTTTTCATCAAATTTCTATCGACTGCTCTTTTAAAAAGCTTCTTTGGTGCAGAAACTAAAATTTGCACAGGAGAAGAGGTAAGTATTGATTTATCGAGAAATAAATAGATACACCTGATAGTATTTATTTCAAGGTATGTGCCTTCACGAAACAGAAGATCAATAAGTTTCCTGGAACTCAGTCTTTCAGTCTTGCCAAAACGATATTTTACTTTATTTTCCGCGGATTTTTTATCCATTTGGCTTACGAGGTTTTCAGAATGATTCTTATAGTAGTCCCCTTTCCTATATCAGATTCTGCAACAAATATTTTCCCTTGATGATATTCTTCAATAATGCGTTTTGTAAGTGAAAGACCTAGTCCCCAGCCTCGATCTTTAGTGGTAAATCCGGGTTTAAAAATGGTTTTGTATTTTGATTTCGATATACCCTTTCCTGTATCGGAAATATCAATAAATGCAAAGTGAGAATTTTTAGTAAGTGTCACCCTGATATTTCCTTTTTCACCGATAGCATCCATTGCATTTTTACATACATTTTCAATCACCCATTCAAATAACGAAGTATTCAATGGCACAACAATATTATTTTCATCTGCTTGTAATTCGAATGATATTTTCTCAGACGATCTTGTCTTTAAATAATGAAGGGAATTTTCAACAGTTTTTACCAGATTTTCTGGTTTTAAAACAGGAGGAGACCCAATTTTAGAAAACCGTTCTGTAATGATCTTTAGTCTTAAGACATCTTTTTCCAACTCCCCGACAAGAGTTTCATCCTGATTCTTCAGTTTTAGCATTTCAAGCCAAGCCATTAATGAAGATATGGGAGTTCCAAGCTGATGAGCTGTTTCTTTTGATAAGCCAACCCAAACCTGGTTTTGTTCAGCTTTACGCGAAGAACTGAAGGCAAAATAAGCAACACCAATGAAAATCAATATAACACACAATTGTATCCAGGGATAGTAAGTAAGGCTGGTAAGTATTGTTGAATGACTATAAAACAAATATTGTTTTTTATTATCTGATAACGGGATTTCAATAGGAGGATTCTCCTCCATCATTTTTTTTAATTTCTTATTTAGATATTCAGGATTGTGAACCCTTGTGGAATCAAGATTACGGTACAATGAAATTGTTGTGTCCGATTCAACAAGTATTACAGGAACCGTCTCATTATTTTGTATCACAGAAAACAGGAATCCCAGACTTTCACTCTCAAGATTAGCATTTGGTATCAGGCTGGTCGCTTTTGCCCAAAGGGCAATCTTTTTCTGCTCTTCGACGGCGAGCTTTTTAACCAGTGAATTGGTATACCATAAAGAACCGGCACCTATAGTGACTGCACAAATAAAAAGGAAAAATTTCCATCTGATTTTCTTTTTGTAGATATTCATTATGATCAGTTTTTACATATGTCAAAGATAGCGAAACCCTCATCATGAATGATCGTTGATTTAAAGAAGATATATTGATTGGTTTTGTGATTTCATAGGAATCGGAAAGTTACATAACTACAATTAGTCATCTTCCCATTCTATTTGAAATTCCTGCGCTTCGTTCTTTTCGTATGCATCAGGCAAATTAGTATCTTCTTGTTCTTCAAGGTCTTCCCATTCAATTCGGGTAGAATCTTTGGATGGCAGGAAAAATTTATTTGCATCGTTTTCAGGAGAAAATAATTTTTTTAGTAACTCTTTTTCTTTTTGTACTTTTGTTTTTAGGGATGATTTGGCTGTTGATCTATCGTAATTTACTTCATAAGTATTTTCATCGCCTGTAATAAGTATTGGGATCATTGTTCTGCCATAGCCGTCATTAACAATGTACCCGAATTCGGTGTTTTCAGGTTTATTTTTCTTAGCCTTTTTCCACAATACATCAGATAACTGAACCTGTAATCTATACGTGTATTTTTTATCAAATCCGTGAATACCTGATCCCAGTAATGATAAGGCTGATGAGTGTATATCAGTTTCGGAAATAAACACTTTCATGTTATTGATGTTAACAGAAGTTTTTAGGGTTTCAAACTTTATATGTTTCAGTTCCTCAACTTTAATATATCCCGATAATCCAAGCAGAGGTTCATAATTTATTAATTCACCATCATCAATTCTTATTTGTGAAGTCAAACGGATTTTTTCCGGTATAAGATCAAGATTGAAATCCCAGGCAGTAGTAAATTCAGTTGTGCCTGAAAGGATACCATCAAGATTTTCACTGTGAATGACATTTTGTCGGAAATTGTTGAATGTGAAGAATAAGTCGCCAATGTCAACACCTTTTAAACTGGATTCACATTCTGCATTTATTGAATTGTTGATTTCACTGAGGATGAGGTTGCTTTCAATGGTTCCTCCCAGACTTTTCATGGAGAAGTCTTTGATTGTTAAA
Organism: uncultured Bacteroidales bacterium; assembly: GCA_964633185.1. Lineage (GTDB taxonomy): Bacteria > Bacteroidota > Bacteroidia > Bacteroidales > UBA10428 > UBA10428. The sequence continues at coordinate 13,317 of CAZWFM010000021.1, forward strand.
ATTTTTGGTGTGTACTCAAGATATCCGTCAACCTGTGAAGCTTTGAATTTTCCGGAGTAAAAATCATTTGCCCGAAATTTACCATATACAATAATTGAATCCGGAAATACAACTTTGCCTGCATCTGCTTTTTTATCATTCGTACTCAGTACTAAAAAATCATCTGTGTGAAATTTGTCAGAAAGAATTTCGCAGTTAAAAACCGGATATACAGATTTGTTCCCGGTTAGAAAAGGGATACTATGAATTGAACCACGAATCAACAGATCAGTTTTGCCGGTATTAACCAAAAGTTTATGAATAAGAACTTCACTGATTGTGACGATATTTAATTCACCTTTAATCCTGGAAACAGGCAAATTCCTGTTCAATTGTTTTAGATTTATTTCATGAATTGTCAGGTTTCCATTGAAATCACTATGATTCCAGTCAATGGATTTAAAGGTTCTTTTTTGAGACATAGAGAATTTGAATTGTACATCGCCTGTTATAAAGCCAGAAATAGTATAATTCTCAGGTATTCTGAGAAAATTTGAAACCTTATCAAGTTCACAGTCTGTTTTTATTCGGCCTGTGATTGTTGGGGATGAGAAATTTAGTATACTTCCTGAAAATGACACATTGCTTTTTCCTGATCTTCCGTAGAGAGTATCTATTAATAATATGCTGCTGCCAGTATTCCTGAGTGTACCATTAGAGTATTTGCCAAAAGAAAGCACATCAGTTATTTTGTATTTGAAGTTTTTGAATTTGATAATACCTTTTTCAATTTTATAGGTCACCGTGATTGCCGGGGCTGTTCCATTTCCATAACCTGAAACAGAAGAAACAAGATTGATCAACCCATTTTCTATACGAGCACTGTATTTATTTAGAAAGACGTTCACAAAAGGCAGGTCCAATTTGGAAAGCGGGGCCGATTGGCTTGATAATGAAAACTGATATTGTTTATTCTGAGTGTTGTAACTACCTGAAGCAGACATTTTAATACCCATAAAGAGTAAATTTCCCTTATGTATGGAGTAAATGTTGTCTTCTTTGTTCAGGGAAAAGTTTATTGCAAAAGACTGATTAGTGATTACTTCTTCATGGTTAATTTTCAACCGGGTTTTTGAGAGATCTGTTTTGGCTTTAATCAGAAAGTTTTGATTGCTGAAATTTCCTGAAAGATCTCCCTTATCTATACAAGAAAAAAAATGATCTGAAGTTTTGCCATTGTAATAGTTAACAAAAACATTTTCAAGATGTATTTTTCTGAGGTTCACAGAGAAAGATCCTGAAATACTATCTTCAGGTTTTGTTCTGAAAATCTTATAATTTGTCTTTCCGTATTTGTCACGAAGGAGATTAAGATATGCATTTGTAAGTTCTATTTTTTTCAATTCATACTCTTTTTGAAACAAACTTTTCATGTTAAAAGAGAACTTGATCTGTTCTGCGAATAGCAATGTATCGTTATTCAATAAAGATACTTCGCAAGCAGTTAGATCATCTGCTGATTTTACAAAAACGTTT
>CAZWFM010000022.1:0-4249 GCA_964633185.1 uncultured Bacteroidales bacterium
TTAATAAAATCTCCATGATTAATGAAATGAAGGCGTTCGGCAGTTGGAATTAACCTGTTGTTAAACAAAGTGAAATGGACAACTCCGGAAGGGAAAATGCGGTTACTTATTTCAAGAATTGTATCCTTATCAAGAAGATTGACAGATGAGGAATAATATAGTTCTCCTCTAACATGTCCGATAATAATCATTTCATTAGCCGGGCGGTCGTTCGAGGGAGGTTTATTTGATTTTATTGTAAGTCTGATTGTATCGCCTGTTTCTGTGAGACTTAGTCCGACAGTATTCTTAACAGCTTCAGGCAACGGGATTTTAAGTGATGTCCCATTTTCCAGTTCAAGATATGCAGTGTATCTTTCTCCGGCTAAGGGAGTTAAAAAGAAAGCCCCCAGTCCGTTTAATTCGGTTTGAAAAAGTACAATTGTTTTGCTGTTTTTGCCCTTAACAACACCCTTTGCAGAATAACCTATACCATTTAAATCAGTAACCTTAAATCCTATTTTGCAATTTACATTCTCCATGAGATTGCCTCCTTCAGGGAAAAAACCTGCCAGGTAATTCTCAGAGTTTTTCTGTTTCTTCCGTATACTTTTTTTATTATTCCGTGCCTTTTTTTGTGTTATCAGGTACTTATTTAAAGGATTCAATATCCGGATGTTCCTGTTAAAATAAAATTGAGGACCAAAATTCTTCATCCAGTTAGTATAGGACCTGATCTGATAAAGGCCTTCCGGTATTGTATCATACAAAAAGAATTCACCGTTTCCTGTTCCTGATTCTGTTTTAATGCGTAATGTTTGAACCACCTGCTCAAAAGGATTGATTAACTCTACATACAGGTGTTCACTTATCGTATCAAAAGTATGATGAACGCCTTCGAAAAGATAGGCTTTAAACCATATAGTCTCTCCTGCAAAATAGTTTTCCTTATCAAGATGGATATAAACTTTTTGAGGATGAATATTTTCAATGTACTCACTAAAAGCTTCCTTAATTTTAGCAATATTGCTTGTGGTTGTGTCAACCTGTATAAAAGATAGTGATATCATTGCAAGGAAGAGAAATCTCAGGGATCCGTATAATGGTTTGTTTTTCATGACTCCAACGAATTTGGAGGATCGAAATGGTTACAGTTATTATTCAATATAAAAAATTAAGATCCATTTTATTCAAATGACGTTCTAAACAATCAAAGTTATAAATTAATGTGATGTGTACATTTTCATTAAACTTGTAAGAGTAATAAATACCTGAAATTTTTCATTTTTCAGGTTAATGATAAATATTTATTTTTATGCATGCTATTCAATTAACTCTAAAATAAGAATATATGTCGGGACATAGTAAATGGTCAACTATTAAAAGGAAAAAAGGTGCACTGGATGCAAAAAAAGGAAAGATATTTTCCCGCATTGTCAAAGAGATATCCATTGCAGTGAAAGAAGGAGGATCTGATCCTGAAGCAAATCCGCGTCTTCGATTGGCTATACAAAATGCCAAAGGAGTAAATATGCCCAAAGAAAATGTTGAACGTGCAATCAGTAAAGCCGACAAGGAAGGTGCAAACTTACAGGAGGTTACCTTTGAAGGTTATGCTCCTCACGGAGTTGCTGTTTTTATTGAATGCCTGACAGATAATAACCAGAGAACGGTAAGTTCGGTCAGAGCCATTTTTAATAAAAAAAACGGAAATCTTGGCACCAATGGATCTTTGAGTTTTATTTTTGACAGGAAAGGAGTGTTTACAATTAAAAAAGGAGAACTTGATCCGGAAGAATTCCAGCTGGGAATCATTGACGCAGGGGTCGAAGAATTTGAAATTGAAGAGGATGTATTTATCATCACAACGGCTATGGAAGATTTCGGGAATGTCCAGAAAAAGCTCGATGAAATGGGAGTGGAAGTTGAAAATGCCCAGTTACAGAGAATTCCTAACGACACAAAAACACTTTCTCCCCGGGAAGCGGGGAAAGTACTCAAAATGATTGAGGAGTTTGAGGATATTGATGACATACAAAATGTATATCATAATCTTGAACTTACGGATGAATTAATAGAAGCTATGGAATAGTATTATAATAATAGACCTTATATATTGATATTCAATTAATTACTGATTAACCCTTAAGTTTTTTTCCTTCTTTGTTTTTGAAAAATGATTTTTATCAATAAATTTGTGCTTCAATTGTTCAGATATGAAGTTTAATTACTCTATACTCATTATCATTCTTCTTCTTGGTATTCTTATTATACCAATATAAGAATGGTGTGTTTATAGATAACAAAATAAGAGGGCCATTCTTGCTGAGAATGGCCTTCGCTTTTATAATCAATGTGCAATGAAAAGATATCCAAGAGAATTGGTTAAGATTTTTGATACTTTGCTACCCCCAATGGGGGAAAATAAAGGATACGAATAACAAAAACCAATACAGGTAAAAAACCTGTTTCTAAAAATTTGTAAAGCAAAGTACAATCCAGTAATTAAAAGTAAATATGAAAGATAAATTATACATATTCGATACCACACTCCGCGATGGGGAGCAGGTGCCGGGCTGTCAATTAAATACTCTGGAAAAAATTGAAGTGGCCAAAGCACTTGAATCTCTTGGTGTGGACATCATCGAAGCAGGATTTCCAATATCGAGTCCGGGCGATTTCACATCTGTTGTGGAAATATCAAAGGCAGTAAAAAAACCTGTAATATGTGCGCTTACGCGAGCTGTTAGACAGGATATTGAAATAGCGGCTGACTCACTGAAATATGCCAGAAAAAAAAGAATTCATACAGGAATTGGTACTTCAGATTATCACATTAAATACAAGTTGAATTCCAACCGGGACGAAATTATTGAACGTGCGGTGGATGCTGTGAAATATGCTAAGAAATATGTGAAAGATATTGAATTTTATGCAGAGGACGCCGGAAGAACGGAGGATGAATACCTGGCGCGCGTAATTGAGGCAGTAATAGCAGCAGGTGCTACCGTGGTTAATATTCCGGATACTACGGGATACTGTCTTCCCCAGGAATTTGGTGAGAAAATCAAATATCTGAAGGACAATGTTAAGAATATTGATAAAGCTATTATTTCTACACATTGTCATAATGATTTGGGAATGGCAACCGCAAATACTATGGCCGGTATTATAAATGGCGCAAGACAAGCAGAAGTCACAATTAATGGAATTGGTGAACGAGCGGGGAATACATCTCTTGAGGAGATTGTGATGATATTAAAAAGCAGGAAACATATTGGAATTGAAACCGGGATAAATGCGAAATGCCTTTACAAAACCAGCAGACTGGTTTCTTCATTAATGAATATGCCCGTTCAACCAAATAAAGCGATTGTAGGACGAAATGCTTTTGCACATTCTTCGGGAATTCATCAGGATGGGGTTTTAAAAAAACGAGAGAATTATGAGATCATAGATCCTGTAGATGTCGGGATAAATGAATCAAGCATCTCCCTTACAGCCAGAAGCGGAAGAGCTGCATTGAAACACCGGTTAAGTCTTCTTGGGTATGATATTAAACCCAAAGAGCTTGAACTGGTATATGAAAAATTTCTTGATGTTGCCGATAAGAAAAAAGATATTCGGGATGAGGATCTGATCGTATTGGTTGGCAGAAAAGATAATGGTGAAAATGGGGGAAAAGTTAAACTGGAACATTTACAGGTACTGGCCGGTAAATCAACTATTCCTATGGCTACTGTAACATTGAATATCGGGGGAGAATCCTTTACGGCAACCAGCTCGGGAAATGGTCCGGTTGATGCCGCTCTGTCGGCAGTAAAAAGTTTGATACGACATGATGTTCGTCTCGAGGAATTTCTTGTTCAGGCCATAACACGCGGATCTGATGATTTGGGCAAAGTGCATATTCAGATTGAGAACAAAGGCTCTATTTATTATGGCTTTTCAGGGCATACCGACATTATTACTGCGTCGGTTGAGGCTTTTATTGATGCGATAAATAAAATTGTTTAATTGTAAATTTTCAGAAATTGGGAAAAACATTATTTGATAAGATTTGGGATGCTCATGTAGTAGCTCAAATTGAAAGTGGACCAAGTATAGTCTATATCGACAGGCACTTGATCCATGAGGTGACAAGTCCACAGGCTTTTGCAAGTCTTGATCGCAGAGGCAAAAAAGTCTTTCGTCCACAGAATACAATTGCAACACCAGATCATAATGTACCGACAATAAACCAGGGCATGCCAATTCAGGATATGTTATC
>CAZWFM010000022.1:4349-14651 GCA_964633185.1 uncultured Bacteroidales bacterium
ATAGGAATTACAGGTTCAATTCCTGCTCTTGAAACGATTGAAGATAGTACAAAAAACAGCTTTCGGAAATCATTGAAATATATGGATTTCCACGCAGGATCATCAATGATTGGAAAGGAGGTGAATTATGTTTTTGTCGGCAGTTGTACCAATGGACGTATTGAAGACTTGCGGGAGTTTACAAACTTTGTGAAAGGCAAAAAAAAGGCAGATAATATAGTCGCATGGATAGTACCCGGTTCAAAACAGGTTGAGAAACAGGCAAAAAAAGAAGGGATTGATAAAACTTTAAAAGAGGCGGGATTTGAGTTACGACAACCGGGCTGTTCTGCATGTCTTGCCATGAATGACGATAAAATCCCTGAAGGCAAGTATTCAATTTCTACAACCAACAGGAATTTTGAAGGACGACAAGGTCCCGGAGCCCGGACAATGTTAGCCAGTCCTATAACAGCCGCAGCTGCTGCTGTTGCAGGTAAAGTAGTTGATCCGAGAGAGTTTATTTAGTTAACAAATCATTTAAAAAAAAAGAAAAAATGCCAATAGATAAATTTGTAACATTTCAATCAAAATGTGTTCCACTTTATATTGAAAATGTTGATACTGACCAAATAATTCCGGCCAGGTTTTTAAAATCCACATCCCGGGAAGGATTTGGAGACAATCTATTTCGCGACTGGCGATACGATAAAACCGGGAAACCTGTGGAAGACTTTGTTCTTAACAATTCATTCTACGGAGGACAGATTCTTGTTGCCGGGAAAAATTTCGGAAGCGGATCAAGCCGTGAACATGCTGCATGGGCCATATACGATTATGGTTTTAAAGTAGTTGTGTCGAGCTTTTTTGCTGATATTTTCAAAGGCAATGCATTAAATAACGGATTGCTTCCAGTACAAGTCTCAGCAGACTTTCTTGATAAGATCTTTATCGCTATTGAGAAAGATCCGGATACTGAGCTTGAAGTAAATCTGCATGATCAGAAAATCACATTACTTTCAACGGGAGATTCGGAAAATTTTGAAATTAATCCATACAAAAAGAAGTGTCTTCTGAATGGCTATGACGATATCGATTATTTGCTTAGTTTGAAAGAAAAGATTAAGGCTTTTGAAACAGCAAGAAACTTGTAAACAGAAAAACAAAGACAGGTAAAACTGAAGCTTAATTTATTAAGAGTCACGAATTGATCAGGAGGATTAAAAATGAGTGTTTTAATAATGGATACCACACTTCGGGATGGAGAACAGACATCCGGAGTTTCTTTTACCTTCGATGAGAAACTCAGTATGGCTAAACTGTTGCTTGAAGACTTGAAAGTGGATCGAATTGAGATTGCGTCTGCAAGGATTTCCGAAGGAGAACTGACAGCAGTGAAAAAAATTGCTGATTGGGCAGCAAGAGACAATTGCCTCGAAAAAATTGAGGTTTTGGGATTTGTGGATGGGAAAATATCCATTGACTGGATTATTGATTCGGGTTGCAGGGTAATTAACCTGTTGACAAAAGGATCTCATAAACATGTAATATATCAATTGCGTAAATCTCCCGACGAACATATTTCAGATATTAAAGAAGTCATTGATTATGCCGCCAGTAAAAAGATCAGGGTAAATCTTTATTTGGAAGACTGGTCAAATGGCATGAGAAATTCCCCTGAGTACGTTTATAATATGATTGATAAACTAAGCGATCAACCTATTGAGAGATTTATGCTTCCCGATACTCTGGGCGTTTTGAATCCTGATGAAACTTATGCTTTTTGCAAACAGATCCTTGAGAATTATCCTCAGTTAAATTTTGATTTTCATCCCCATAATGATTATGATCTTGCTACGGCAAATGTTTATGCAGCGCTGAAAGCAGGTATAAAATGTATACATACGACTGTGAATGGACTAGGTGAGAGAGCCGGAAATGTTCCTTTATCCAGTGTTATTGCTGTTGTGAAAGATCATTTTAAATACAAAATGTCAATTGATGAATCCAAACTTAATCTTGTCAGTAAAATTGTAGAAACTTTCTCAGGTATTCGGATACCTCCGAACAAACCTCTCATTGGCGATCATGTTTTCACGCAGACAAGTGGTGTACATGCTGATGGAGATAATAAAAACAACTTGTATTTCAATGATCTTCTGCCCGAAAGATTCGGACGTAAAAGAAGTTATGCTCTTGGAAAAACTTCCGGAAAAGCAAACATCTTGAAAAACTTAGAAAACCTGGGCATTGATCTGGATCCGGAATCCATGAAGAAAGTAACAAAGAGAATCATTGAGCTTGGAGACAAAAAAGAAATGGTAACTCAGGAAGATCTTCCTTATATCATTTCGGATGTAATTCGCAGCAAATCCATCGAAGAGAAAATCAAGGTATTAAATTACTCTCTTTCTACTGCTAAAGGACTGAAACCTTCTGCGAGTCTGAAGATTAAATTCAATGGTAAAGAATTTGAAGAAAACTCAGTCGGTGATGGTCAATATGATGCTTTTATGAAAGCACTGAAAAAGATTTATAAAAAATTGAATAAGGTTATACCAAAACTGTCGGATTACAATGTTTCTATTCCTCCGGGCGGGAAAACGGATGCCTTGGTACAAACTGTAATTACATGGAATCTTGGTCATAAAGAGTTTAAGACACGCGGCTTGGATTCTGACCAGACCGTTGCAGCTATCATAGCTACCATTAAAATGCTCAATATTATTGAAAGCTATAAAAGTCCATAATTTTAAAATCTTCATCCTTTTTTATTAATAATTTGTAGTATTATTGCGCTTCAAATAACAAAATGACCGCCTTAGAAAACTATTTATAATGGGTAAGACTTACAATATTGCTGTGATAGCCGGTGATGGCACTGGCCCGGAAGTAGTAACAGAAGGGAAAAAGGTACTTTTAGCTGCTGCTGATAAATTTGGGTTTACGATAAATTTTGAGGAATTTGATTACGGAGGAGATCGTTATTTAAGAACCGGTGAAGTATTGCCGGATTCGGCAGCGGAGGAAATGAAACAATTTGATTCAATATTTCTTGGAGCAATTGGACATCCTGATGTGAAACCTGGTATTCTTGAGAAGGGCATTTTGTTGCGTCTCAGGTTTGAGCTGGATCAATACATAAATTTACGTCCTGTGAAATTGTATCCGGGTGTGCCAACTCCTCTTAAAGATAAAGGTCCGGAACATATCGATTACGTTGTTGTGAGAGAAAATACAGGTGGATTGTACACGGGTGTTGGTGGTTTTTCGATGAAAGGTACTTCAGACGAAGTTGCTGTGCAAAGTATGGTCTATAACCGTAAGCAGGTGGAAAGGTGCTTGCGGTATGCTTTTGAGTATACAAGAAAAAGAAATAAACGCAACACATTGGCTCTTTGTGGAAAAACCAACGTATTGACATATGTCTATGATTTATGGGAAAGAGCTTTTCATGAAATAGGAGATCAGGATTATAAGAACATTACACGTGAATATTTTCATGTTGATGCAACTTGTATGTGGATGGTTAAGAATCCCGAATGGTTTGATGTTATTGTTACAGGAAATATGTTTGGTGATATTATTACTGATCTGGGTGCTATTACACAGGGGGGCATGGGTATTGCGGCCGGTGGGAATATAAATCCGGAAGGTGTTTCAATGTTTGAACCAATTGGCGGATCTGCACCAAAATATACAGGAAAGAACATCATCAATCCACTTGCTTCCATTGCTTGTGGCGGAATGATGCTTGATCATTTGGGTGAAGAAAAAGCTGCCTTGGCAATAGAAAATGCAATTATGGACATTACGGCAAACAAGCTAAAGGATATGGGTGCCGGGCGCATGGGTTACTCAACTTCCGAGGTTGGAGATCTCGTAGCCGAAAGAATATAAACCTTTTTTTTATGAAAGAGGTTGTCCAAAAGGTCTTTGTGCAACTTTCCGAGAGCACTGAAGCTACTCTGCGGAGGCACTGTGGGATAACTTAAATTACAGCCTCTTTATTTATCATAACAACGTGTTTTGAAGGGTATTTTGCAGGATGGTAAAGCTTTACATTAATTGTTAGAAATAAGTAGTATTTCATCTCCTTCTAAAGCATCAGAATTTACTTTTAGCCTTATCTTCCCGGCTTCACCTGTTGTTTGTACGATTACCTGTGCCAGCCCGTTAAATGTTTTACGTTTCCAGTTTGCTGCCGGACAGACTACCTGAATTACACCCGGATCTGTATTCGGCTCATCCCACTGGTGTTTGAGACGAAAGCGCTGGCCGACAACCGCATATTCATTGATACCCTCTTTAAGTGTTTCCCGGGCCAGCAGAAAGGATTGATTCGGATCGTCGCGGAAAATGTCCGAAGCAATTAATTTACCATTGATATAGATCGTTTGATTTTCAACAATACTTTTCGAATACAGTCTGACATTTGCTCCTTCCGGGAGTTCCGGAAGTTCGAATTGTCCGCGTACTACGATCAGCGTGTCAAAATAATCTTCCCATCTGTCACTCTTTTTGCCAAAAGCAGGTTCCCAATCTGAATCATCGTAACCTTGCACGGTTTCAGGTCGATTCTCAAGTTTGTCTACAGGAAGCTCTTTCAGGTTTTTGATTGGTACGGCTATTACTTCATCATAAAACTGTTCGGCTTCATGGCTCGAAGGGTTACCATTGCCAACTCCGATTATTTTGCCCGGACCTTCCGTTGAAAAATAGACATCAACATCTGCGGTAGGATGTATCCTGTCTTCCTGATCGTTCACGCTCACGGTGATCACTGAAACATCTTCATGATTGGCAGTCAGATTTATCCTGTCAGCTTTAAGGAGGAGTTTTGCAGGTGGGCTGATGGTTTCAACCAAGCAGGATTTAATAACCTGTCCGTCTTTGAATCCTTTTGCCTCCAGTTTACCTGGTTTGTACTTTACAGTCCAGCTGAGGTGTCCGTTTGTCGGCATGGTTTTTTTACCCAGGCTGTTTTCATTGAGGAACAATTCAATTTCCTCACAGTTGCTGTAAACAGTAACCGGCAGTGTATCACCTTTTTTTTCAGGCCAGTTCCAGTGCGGATACAGATGTACGACGGGTTCATCATCCCACCATGCTTTAAAGTAGTAGTAAATATCTTTTGGAAATCCGCAAAGATCGGTAATGCCGAATTGAGAGGTAACAGCCGGCCATGCATAGGGAGTGGGTTCACCACGGTAATCAAAGCCTGTCCAATAGAACACACCTGACAGATAAGCCCTCTCGGAATAAAACTTCCAACCTGTCTCTGCTCCCCGATTTTCGAATTTATCATTGATATAAGCCAGATGTGACTGCTCATGATCACTGACATAGATACCCCGTGTCCCGATCGTATTGCTTTCCTCGGTTCCAATGCCTGCCTGCCAGGGGAATTGTTTATGGTGGGCATCAATGTCTCCATGCCATAAATAATTGTATCCCATTACCTGGGTTACTCTGCCAATACCAGTGTTCCACCCACCACTGCATGCGGCTGTAAAAGCCCTTGAAGAATCGAGGCGGTTGGCAAAATCCTGCATGGTGGAAGCAATACGAGTGCCGGTTTCGTTGCCTTCAATAGCCCATTCTTCGTTGCCCAACGACCAGATTACTACACTGGGATGATTACGGTCACGTTTCATCAGGTTTTCAAGAAGTTCCAAGTGCTCCTTGTTTATTCCCATTAGCCGGTTTTCATCCAAAACCAGAAATCCCAGCCGGTCACAGGCATCTAAAAATTCCGGGGTGGGAGGATCATGTGCAGTGCGAACTCCATTGTTTCCCATCTCCTTAAGTTTTTTGATCCTGAATTCATGCAAGGCATCAGGAATAGCCCTGCCAACACCCGCATGATCCTGATGCAGATTTGTGCCTACAATTTTAACAGGCTTATCATTAAGAAAGAAACCTTCGTCCGGATCAAACCTGACCGTTCGTATTCCAAATGTAGTTTCGTGTTTATCGATGGTTTTTCCATTTTGTTTTATACGGGTAATGAGAGTATGCAGATAGGGGTTTTCCAGTGACCAGTACACAGGATGGTCAAGGGTATATTTTGAATAATACTCTTTTTCTTCACCCGGCAGCAGATTTAACTGGGTCATTGTGCCTGAGGCAATTTCTTTACCTTCAGCATCTAAAAAGCTTTCGGACAGTTCAAAGTGAACCATTTCTTCTGATTCATTTTGAACTGTGGTTCTGGATTTTATTTGGATTTTTTGATCATGTACTTCGGTAGTTACAAAAGTTCCATACCGGGCAACATGTAATGGAGAGGTTTTAACTAACCATACATGACGCACTATCCCGGCCCCCTCATAATACCAGCCTTCTTCCATGGTAACATCTACGCGAACAGCAACAACATTTTCGCCACCATAAATAAGGTAGTCGGTAATATCGTATGAAAAACTTGCATAACCGCTGTGCACAGTGCCCAGATAAAATCCATTCACCCATACGATAGAATTGCGATGAACTCCATCAAACTCAATGCTGATCTTTTTCCCCAAATCATCTTCCTCAATCCGGAAACTTTTTCGATACCAGCCAACACTATTCTCAGGATAATGGCGGCCAATGGCTTTATAGCCATGACTGTGTCCTCCATCTGAAGCAAAGGGCAATTCAACACACCAATCGTGGGGAATGTTTATAACACGCCAGGGACGGTCATCAAAATCTTTGGCTGCAGGTCCGTCGCCATATCCTGTTTTGGCAAAGTAGGAAAAATAGCCTGTACCATGGTTGTAATCCAGGCTGGCATCTGTAGCATGTCCTAAAGCAAATCTCCAGTTAAGATTTAATTTGATACGTTCCCGGAGAGCGGTTTCATTTTGCGCATAGCTGTTACCAAATATTAAACCTGCTAAAAGCAGAGGTACTACCTGTTTAAAAATTGGTTTTTTCATCAGTTCATTTTTTTAGATGTTTCAGCACTTAAAATTTTTACAATTATAGTAAATGCCATCCACAGTATAGGGGTTGAAATGTTTCAACAAACAGTAAGTTACGATAATCCGGATTTTTATGCAGGAAGAAAATCTGAAACATGTTTTTTTCAGAATATGAAGCTCGTTTTTCTTTTCTGACCAATTGTGATCGTTCTGGGACTATTCCAATAACAATCTTGTTTTATCTTACCGAAAGCGCATCTTTTTATATCTTTGCATTCCTTTTTATAACTGATATTCTGCTTTTTTCAGACAAGACATCAGATGAATTGGTAATTATTAATTTGAATAGGGATGAAAATACTCAAAAAAACCGGCTGTTTTCTAATTATTTTACTGTGTTTTGCTTGTGGTAATTTTTCAAAAATAGAAGTGGGCGAGGTGAAAGAGTTCACTCTAAAGGGTTTTGAAGATAACGCACTGGCAATTGCCATTACTGTCCCGATAGAAAACCCAACCATGCATAAAATTGCAATTACTGATATTGATTTTAGGGTATATATGAACAATCAATATCTTGGAAGGGTGAATTCTGTCGAACAAATTATATTGCCGTCAAATTCTAGTGATAAATACAATATTGATCTGAAAGTGCGTGTGGCAAATTTTTTTGGAGCTGCCCTGACATTAATGAATCTCAAAAGCGGACAAGTGATAAATTTTAGATTGGAGGGTACAATTGATGCACGTTCTATGCTCATTAAAAAAACAATAGAAATCTCTGAAGAAAGGAAAGTCGTCGTTTAATTCTCCAATCATTTTTATTAAAAGAAATATTATTTGTGGTCACAATCGAAACCTCCATGATACAAATAACAAACAATAATGAAAATATTATCATGGAGGTTCCCTTGGCCCATAAAAAATAAAACAGATTTTCTAAGGAAAAAAAATTAATTTTGCACTAGCCAAAACAGGTATGCCCGTGAAATTTTTAAAGCCTTTTCTGGTTTTTCTAATTCTCTCCGTCGTAAGCATTTTAAATGCTCAGCTTAGCGGTACAAAATTAATGCGCGATATACAGTATTCTAACAATTCGGGTAAAGTTACTATCGTTCAGGATGATGATATCGTTAAACTGATTGATAAGCATCTTCTTGAGGGAAGTAAAAGACAGGGCATTAGCGGATATCGTATAAGGATTTTTTCAAATTCCGGACATGGAGCTCGTGAGGAAGGGGAGATAATCAGAGCCGGATTTATTGGTAAATATGAAGGAATAAATACATACTATATTTTTGACACTCCTTATTATTGTTTATATATTGGGGATTTTAGGACAAAAAGTGATGCGATGAAATTCTACAAAAAGATTGAATATGAATTTCCAAATGCATTTATTGTTCCCAGTAAAATAAATTATCCATTATTATAAAATACTGATGCAGCTCTAAAGGATGACAGACGATATCAAGCATGAATGTGGGATAGCACTGATAAGATTGCGAAAACCTCTCGAATATTATCAGTTGTTGCATGGAACATGGAGATGGGGATTAAATAAGCTCTATTTGTTGATGGAAAAACAACACAATAGAGGTCAGGATGGTGCGGGGGTTGCCAGTATCAAGCTTGATTTGTCTCCTGGTTATGAATATCTCAATCGAATAAGATCAGCCGATCCTTCAGCAATAGATGATATTTTTAAAAGCATCAGGTATAATTTTGATGAGGCTGAGAAAAAATCTCCTGATTTGTTAAAAGATATTTCATGGGCCAAAAAGAATCTTCCTTTTGCCGGTGAGTTATTACTCGGACATTTAAGATACGGCACCTATGGTAAAAACGAAATTGAGAATGCACACCCCGTAGTGAGGCAAAATAACTGGAAATCCAGGACCCTTGTGCTCGCGGGGAATTTTAATCTGACCAATGTTGAAGAAATTTTCAATCATCTGATTGATTTGGGCCAGCATCCGCGTGGATTTAGTGATACCATTACCATGCTTGAAAATGTAGGACATTTTTTAGATGCAGAGAATCAATTGGAGTTTAACCGATACAAAAAGCGTGGCTACTCCAACAGAAAAATTTCCAATTTGATCGAGAACAATATTCATGTTGGCAATATTCTGAAAGAGTCATGTAAGAAATGGGATGGAGGGTATACTATTGCGGGTTTGATAGGTCATGGCGATTCTTTTGTTATGAGAGATCCCTGGGGCATAAGACCCGCATTCTATTATTATGATGAGGATATTTTTGTGGCAACTTCTGAAAGACCTGTTATTCAAACTGTTTTAAATGTGTCATATGATGAAATCCATGAGATAGATCCGGGCGCTGCCTTAATTATTAAGAAAAACGGAAATGTCGAAATACAGCAAGTTCGGGGACCTTACAAGAAACGTTCCTGCTCATTTGAGAGAATATATTTTTCAAGAGGCAGTGATACTGAAATTTATCGCGAACGCAAAAGGCTTGGAGAATTATTAACTTCCCGAATTGTTGATGCCATTGATAATGATTTGGAAAACACGGTGTTTTCTTTTATTCCAAATACTGCTGAAACTGCATTTTATGGTATGATTTTAGGAATTGAGAGATACATGCAGGAAAAGGCAAAGAAACGAATTCTTGAACGAGGGAAAAAAATAACAGTTGAAGAACTAAATTTAATTATTTCACAAAAGCCCAGGATTGAAAAAGTAGCTTTAAAAGACATAAAGCTTCGAACATTTATTTCTCAGGATGAGGGACGTGATGATCTTGTCGGGCATGTTTACGATGTCTCCTATGAAACCATCAATAAAAACATTGATAATCTGGTAGTTATTGACGATTCAATTGTGCGGGGAACAACATTAAAATATAGTATTATTAAGATCCTTGACAGACTTTTTCCAAAACGCATTGTGATCGTATCTTCGTCGCCTCAAATTCGTTTTCCTGATTGCTATGGCATTGATATGGCCAAACTATCTGATTTTATTGCTTTTCGGGCTGCAATCGAATTGCTGAAAGAATCCGGGAAGGAAAATATTATTAATGAGGTTTATAAAAAATCAAAATCCCAGGAAAATTTACCTGTTGAAAAAATCAGAAACGTAGTCAAGGAGATTTATAAGCCATTTACTGATGTTCAAATTTCAGAGAAGATTTCAGAAATACTTAGGAATAGTGATATTAATGCTGAACTGAAAATTGTATATCAGTCAATCGAAAATCTTCATGCTGCTTGTCCAGATCATTTGGGTGACTGGTATTTTACAGGAGATTATCCGACGCCAGGCGGAAATAGAATTGCCAATCGTTCATTTATTAATTTTATTGAAGGGAGAAACATTAGGGCTTATTGAGCCCGAATTAATCAATAGGAGTTCAGAATGAACGTACTATTGATTCCATAGCTTGT
>CAZWFM010000023.1:0-14637 GCA_964633185.1 uncultured Bacteroidales bacterium
ATATCCGTCGGATGAAAAGTATCAATTGTCCACCCGGATATTGATACTTTTTTTTTAAAAACATTGAGTTATGGCTACAGCATTAAGAAACCTGTCAGAATATGATCCGGCCAAAGTGCCTGCTGCAAAAAATATGCGCTTTGCTATTGTTGTCTCGGAATGGAATTCAGACATTACATTTTCTCTCCTTGAAGGAGCATACAATACACTGGTAAAACACGGAGCCAATCCTGATCATATCCAGGTAAATTACGTCCCGGGAAGTTTTGAATTAACTGCCGGTGCTACTGCCCTTGCAGAAACACAATTATATGATGCTGTGATATGTATAGGGTGTGTGATACAGGGAGAAACGCCGCATTTTGATTACATCTGTCAGGGAGTTACCCATGGAATAACACAGCTTAATATTGAATATAAAATTCCCTTTGTATTTTGTGTGCTTACCACAAATACATTGCAACAGGCAAAAGACAGATCAGGGGGTAAGCACGGAAATAAAGGTGACGAAGCTGCAGTTACAACCATAAAAATGGTTGCCCTCAAACAGAATACATAGTTAAGTATTCATTTTAAGATATTTACGAATCGTCAGATTCCGGGATCAGAAATCATGGCTAAAGTCGTTGTAGGCATATCAGGTGGTGTAGACTCAAGTGTTGCCGCATATCTTCTGAAAGAACAGGGATACGAGGTGGTCGGTTTATTTATGATCAACTGGCACGAGACAACCGGTATTCTTGAAGGAGACTGCCCCTGGCATGATGATCTGATCTTTGCAGAACTGGTATGCAAAAAATTAGAGATCCCTTTGCATACAATTGACTTCAGCGATCAATACCGCGAACGTGTGATTGACTATATGTTCAAAGAATACCAGCATGGCAGAACACCAAATCCTGATGTGCTTTGTAACCGCGAGGTTAAATTTGATCTGTTTCTTGAAAAGGCAAAAGAACTTAAGGCCGATTTTATTGCTACAGGACATTACTGCCGAAAAGAGACTATACAAATTAATGGAAAAGACCACTATCGCTTATTAAGCGGTTCAGATCCCGATAAAGATCAAAGTTATTTTCTCTGCCAGCTAAACCAGGTACAGCTTGCCCCCATTCTCTTTCCTATAGGTCATATGTTAAAATCTGATATCAGAAAAATTGCATCTGAGCAACATTTTGCCACAGCAAAAAGAAAAGATTCACAAGGTATTTGTTTCGTCGGAAAAGTGAATCTTCCTGAATTTCTTCAGCAAAAACTTAAAGCCAAAGAAGGTGCTATTGCAGAGATCCCAAAGGATGTTCCTATTCCGAATAAAAAACCTGTGCCCGGAAAAGATTATTCTCAGGATGAACTCAGAGAGTTGAGCAAACCTCTTCCGTTTGAAAGTCTTGATCATACAATGATCGGAAAACATGCCGGTGCACATTTTTTTACTGTCGGACAGCGTAAAGGATTAGATATAGGTGGTAAAAAAGAGCCTCTTTTTGTTTTATCAACCGATACTGATAATAACATACTCTATGTCGGCCAGGGACATAATCATCCCTGTTTAAACCGGTATGCATTACGAATTCAAAGATCAGATGTTCATTGGATCAGAGAAGATATGAGAATGTCAACCGGTGAAAAAAGAGATTATCTTGTGAGAATACGTTATCGCCAGCCCCTTCAGAAAGCCATGCTTTACATGCAGGATGATGGCATGTATATCTTGTTTGTGAAAGCTCAGAGAGGGATCACTCCGGGACAGTTTGCTGCCTGGTACAGCAAGGAAGAGCTTTTGGGATCGGGAGTTATTGTATGATCCGTCATGTGCAATGCAACTACAATCGATACTTTACAAATAAATTGAAGGAGCCGAAGATTATAGGACGAGTTCAGCAAAATTAATTATGGTTTTTCTATAACTCTTTAAAATATTGATTGACTACCATCGCATAACCGATCCCGATTAACATTGGGAAAGATCACGAACACTATAAAAAAATTGGTGAGTAAAACAAGAGTGTTCCAGTTCACTCAACAACCCTCCTTTGTAAAACTATAATCTTCTGGGCAACTTAATTCATTATAACTCGGCTGAGATACTTCATTTTGATGTAAAGAAATGACTTAGAACCTTAATTGAATCCATAGATATAACCTGTTATCTTCACCCACAGGAAATTCAGGGTCATCTTCCACATTTCTAATTTCATAATTTACGAACAACCTCAACCTATCCGCTGGTTTGCCATAATAGGCTCCAATTGTCCATCGTATAAACTCCCCATCCATATCTTCATACCGAAGCAGAGGCCCAATATTCCAGGGAGTATTTCCTGTTAAAAGACAGTAGTAACCTGCTCGCTCAGATGTACCTTCCAAATCTTCATCCCATCCCAAAACATATTCGGCTGCCAGTGTAAACCATTTTTGTTCCATTTGAAAGTCACTTCCCAATCGTGTAAAATTTAAATTATATTCTTCTGTACCTGCAATTGTATCTGCCGGTTCCAACATATCGCCATATCCTCCTGACACTCCAAAACGCCATAATAAATCATTGGTCTTATAACGTATCCCGCACCTTCCCCAAATATTTTTTTTCGCTGTAT
Source organism: uncultured Bacteroidales bacterium (assembly GCA_964633185.1). Taxonomy (GTDB): domain Bacteria; phylum Bacteroidota; class Bacteroidia; order Bacteroidales; family UBA10428; genus UBA10428. The sequence continues at coordinate 2,598 of CAZWFM010000023.1, forward strand.
TATCGTACTGCACATTTATACCTGCTCCATTAACCAGTGTAACAGCATCTTCAAACCTATATTTGTCATTCAAAGGAATAAAGCCTTTTAATCCTATGCCGATATCGCGCAAATTTACACCCCTCGATAAATTATCAGATACATCGGTGCGATTGACAAAATACAGACGTGATGATGACATTGTATTTTCATACCCAAATTGTGTTTTTTGCTGGCCCAGCATGACTTTATGGTTGGGTATATATTTAAATGCAATAAAAGCATCACGCATGATGCCAGTGATTTCAGGAGCCCTGGGATCAATCTCCAGTTGATACGATATTTTCTTTGATATTTTTCCCTTTACCATTAAGCGTGCCCTTTGAACCCTGAACCGCCAGGGTAGAGTTTCTCCATCCCCATTTGAATCAAAGTGCCAGAGTGTCTGAAATTGTATGAAACCAGTAATTTTCGGTCTGTAACTTTTCACTTTTTTCTCAGTTTTAATACTGTCAGTTTCTATCTCATCATCCTGAGCAGAAATTTGAATAAAACTGGCTGAAAATAGCGTAATTAAAATTATCAAGTAATACTTTTTCATAATGCGATATTTTATTGGGTTAGTTGTTTAATTCTTTTAAACTAAATCTAGTTGGAAAATCTAAAGAGAATCTGAAGTTGGAAGATTCTTTAGAATTACTTTAGAATTTATCCTTTAATTTGTAGTATGAAAATACTGATCGTTGAGGATGAAATTGATTTACTCATTACATTGAGTAATTACCTTGTCAAAGAAAACTATATCTGCGAATTGGCTGATAATTTTCAAAAGGCTGATGAGAAATTATCAATTTATGATTATGATATTATCCTGCTGGACATAATGCTGCCCGATGGCAATGGTCTCGATCTGCTTAAAACGATAAAAAAGTATCAGATAAAAGCCGGTGTTATAATTCTCTCTGCAAAAAATTCATTAGACGATAAGATCAATGGCCTCGATCTGGGCGCCGATGACTACCTAACAAAACCATTTCAACTTTCGGAAATGAACGCCAGGATTAAGGCCGTGCTCAGACGACGGCACTTCGACGGATCAAACATGCTGACTTTTCAGGAAATATCCATCGACACGGTTGGAAAGTCTGTTACAGTTCATGGCAAAGAATTAATACTTACAGCGAAAGAATACGATCTTTTGTTATTTTTCCTGATTAACAAAAACAGAGTATTAACAAAGGAGGTCATCGCAGAGCATCTGTGGGCAGATAATATCGATATGGCCGATAATTTTGATTTTATATACACACACCTTAATAACATTCGTAAAAAAATCAAACATGCCGGCGGTAATGATTATATTAAAACTATATATGGTATGGGTTATAAATTTTCCGAAAGATGAAATTTCTTGACAAGGTAAACCGTAATTCTTTTATCCTGCTAACAATTATTCTTATAGTAAGTTCGATAGCCGGATATTTTGTTTTGCGACATGTTATCCTGAGTGAAACAAAGGAATCGCTTATTGAGAAAGAAATTTTGCTAAGAAAGCAGATTGCCGAAACGGGCGAAATACTTAATCTTTATCCCTCTATTGAGGTTGAAAAATTAAGTCGGCTAACCAGCAAAGGACCTGAATTCAGAGAGATTATGCTGCCGGATGATAATGAAAACGAATTGGAACCGTATCTGGAGTATTCGATTGAACAAAAAATAGCAGACACCTATTATTCAATAAAATTGCGTCAGTCTGTATTTGAGAATGAAGACCTGGTAATCATTTTAGCATTCTCGTTATTTGTAATACTCTCAGTTTCTTTTGGAATTTCATTTTTTATCAATAGAAGCACGAATAAAACTATTTGGGCTGATTTTGAGCGTAATCTTCAAACCATAGAGCACTTCAATTTTAGTGATAAGAAAAAAATTGAACTGCTGAGTTCTGATATTGAAGAGTTTGACCGTTTGAACAGGGTAATAGAATACCTGACAGAGAAATTAAAAGCCGATTACCGTTCTCTAAAAGAATTTACAGAAAATGCTTCACATGAAATTCAAACGCCACTGGCTATTGCATTACTTAATTTGGATGAAATTTTACAACATAATTTAGACAAAGAAGATTTTAAAAAAAAAATAACTATCATCAATGCCCTGAAACGGCTATCTATGTTAAATCAAAGTCTTATTTTGCTTGCCAAAATTGAAAATAGACAATTTAAGGCAGATAAGCTTATCTCTTTTAAAGATGCATTGCATAGAAAAATAGAGGAATTTGCAGCGTTCCTTGAATCAAAAAAACTTCATGTTGAGTTGAAATTCGAGCAGGATTTTATGCTAAAAATGAATGGTGAGCTCGCTGACTTATTGCTGAATAATTTACTCTCGAATGCCATTAATCACAACCTGATTGGAGGAAACATTCAAGTGACTGTTCGTCTGAACGAATTAAAAATATGCAATACCGGTGAGACCAATTCAATGACCGATGCAACTATTTTCAATCGTTTTGCCAAAGGAAAATCAAAATCATATGGTCTGGGCTTAGCCATGGTTAAAAATATTTGCGATACGCACGATCTGGAAATTCATTATGCAAAAGACAAGCTGCATTGTTTTACTATTAACAAAAAAATTAACTAATCGGAAATGAAACTGCTCTTTTTATATCTGTCGATTTTATTATATTCTATAGCTCTTAATGCACAGATCCGTGATTTGGATTATTATCTGGAACAAGCGAAAATCAACAGTCCGCTTATAAATAAGAGTCTAAATGATAATGATATTGTATCGCTTGATTTGAAGCAGGTGAAGAGTGTGCTTTATAAGCCCGAGATCAATATGGAAGGCTATGTTCTTTTTGCGCCTATCGTTTCGCACGACAATGGTTCAAACCAATTTGAATGGGTGTCAAAAGGCGCTAATGACTATACCGGATATGACCTCGCTTCTACCGATGGTGGACAATACCAGGCCGGAATCTCCATCAGGCAACCTCTGTTTAATGCTTCTGTATTTCAGGCATATTCCAATAAAGCTAGTATTTCGCAGGAGATAAACAATAACACTATAGATTTAACGGAACATGAACTTGAACAGCTTGTGAGTTACCAGTACATCCTTTGCCTGAAAGCAAAAATTCAAACCCAAAACATCCTGTTACTTTTAAATCAGATCGATGAACAATCGGTGGTTATGCAAAAGCTGGTCGAAAACGCCCTTTATAAACAGACCGATCTGATGCTTTTGCAAATAGAACTTCGAAATTATGAAGCATATTATTTAAACTCACAGGCTGAATATAAAAGTAACCTGTATGATTTGAACCTTATTTGTGGAATCAACGACACCACCATGGTTGATATTAAGGAAAACTATTTCGAATTCAACCCTTCTATCGCAACTCGCTCAAAATTTCTAACGGCTTATAAACTCGATAGTTTAAGTTTGCTTGCTGATCAATTTATTTTCCAACAAAAATACAAACCGCAGCTATCGTGGTTTACCTCTGCAGGTTTAAATGCGATTTATCTGCCGAAGTTAGACCGACTTGGATTTAATACGGGTATCACATTCAGTTGGACTATTTATGATGGTCGTCAGCGTAATATTGAACAACAAAAAACAACTGTTAATCTTAATACCCTTGAATTTGAAAAACAAAAATTTATTACGGAAACAGATATTCAGAAACAGAAAATGATAAATCAAATTCAATCCATAGAAGAAAGAAAGATTGTCGCCACAGAGCAAATTAATCAGTATGAACTTTTGTTAAATGCCTATCAGGAAAAACTCCAGGTAGGCGAAATTTCAGTGATGGATCTAAAAATATTATTCAGGGATATGTCTGTTAAGAAACAAGAATTGCTGTTACTGGAAATGGAGAGGCAGACTTTGATCAATTCATATAATTATTGGAATTACTAACACAATTACAGATGAAAAATCTATCCACTATCGTACTTATTGTTTTTATACAGTTTCTTCATATATCGTGTAAGGAGCGCAACACAGGTAAGGAAGCAGTTTTACCTGTGATCCCTGTAAAAACAATCCGTATTCAGAAAGGAGATATTGAAAAATACATTTACCTGAATGGGAAGACAATTTACCTGAAAAAGAACAGGATCGTGACTCCGGTTTCTGCATACATTGCAGCAGTAAATGTGCAATACGGGGATATTGTTCAGAAAGATGATGTACTGTTTGAGCTGCAAACAAAAGAAAACAGAGCATTAAATAACACGGCAGGCAATATCAAAGTACTGGCTTCGTCATCCGGTACTATAGTTGAATTAATCATTAACCAAACCGGGACATACCTGGTTGAGGGCGATGTACTATGCACTATTGTCGAAAATAAGGATGTTATAGTGCAGGCAAATGTTCCTTATGAATACAACCGCTTGCTAAAACTGGAAACTGATTGCAAACTTCTGCTACCTGACCACTCTTCCTTAGGTAGCAGAATAGTCAGAATATTACCCACTATTAACGAAACAGACCAGACGCAGACTGTCTTTCTTAAACCATTGACTCATCCGCAATTACCCGAGAATTTGAATCTTACTGTTCAGTTAGTTCTCGAAAACCGCAGCAATTGCTTGTTGATTACCAAGGAAGCGGTAATGACCAACGAAAATCAAAGTGTTTTTTGGCTGATGAAAGTTGAACACGACAGTCTGGCCGTTAAAGTACCGATTCATATAGGAATTGAAAACAATGGTGAAGTTGAAATCATTTCAGCCAATGTGAATGTCAATGATCTGATAATCTCCGAAGGTGCTTATGGTTTGCCAGATAGTTCGATTGTAAAAATTATCAAATAGTTATGGAAAAGATATTTGTCAGGTTTAAGAGTCCTATTACAGTAATCTTATTGCTTGTTCTGATAGCCGGGGTATTTTCATATCAGAGTATGAAAACCTCGCTTTTCCCGAATGTAACTTTTCCTAAAATTAAAATTATTGCCGACTATGGCGAACATCCGGTTGAGAAAATGATGGTTACGGTTACCAAACCACTCGAAAATGCCATCAAAAAGGTTGAAAACATTAATTTGGTGCGTAGTACCACCAGTATGGGAAGTTGTGAAATTTCCGCGTTTATGAATTGGGATTCCGATATCGACCTCGATAAACAACAGGTAGAATCACAAATTTCTCAAATTATAAACAGCTTGCCACCTGAAGTTCAAATTACCATCGAGAAGATGAATCCTTCTATTTTACCTGTCATGGGGTATTCCCTGCAATCGGATACAAAAAACCAGGTGGAGCTTAAAATGCTGGCAGAATATATTGTTAAACCTTATTTATCACGAATTAAGGGTGTATCATCGGTCGATGTGATTGGTGGAAAGATTAAAGAATATCGCCTAATATTGGACGAGCAAAAACTCAGTACCTTAAAAATCAACCCGCAAGACATTGGAACTGCCTTGCAACAGACTGATTTCATAAAATCGAATGGTTTTACAGTTGATTATCACCGCTTGTATTTAACCGTTACTGATGCCACAATTAAGAATAAGGAACAGCTTGAAAACCTTGTTCTTTTTGATGACGCGGTACGCAGAATAAAAGTATCAGATATTGCCAGAGTTGAAATTTCGGAACGTAACGAATACATCAGGATTAAAGCCGATGGCAAAGATGTTCCCCTGGTGGCAGTGCTTAAACAACCCAACAGCAATTTAATAGAAGTGTCAGACCAGGTAATCCAAAAAGTCAGGGAATTGAACGACATTCTACCTGAAGATGTAATGCTGGTGCCCTATTATAAACAGGCCGAATTTGTGAATGACAGCATAAAAAGTATTATCGATGTGTTGTGGATAGGCTTGTTATTATCTATCGTGGTAGTTATCATTTTTCTGCGTTCGGTAAAGTCAAGTGCTGTAATCCTGATCACAATTCCGCTTACCCTGTCGCTCACTTTAATTATGCTCTCGGCTATTGGTTTCGATTTCAACATTATGACAATTGGTGCTATCGCTGCTTCAATAGGGTTAGTTATAGACGATGCCATTATTGTGGTAGAACAAATTCATCGTACACACGAAGAATTTCCAAATCGTAAACCCAAAGATCTTGTTGGCAAAGCCATTGGATTTCTATTCCCTTCCATGATAAGTTCATCGCTTAGCACCATTGTCATTCTTGTTCCTTTTGAATTGATGTCGGGTGTTGCAGGCGCTTATTTTAAAATTCTTACTGAAACCATGATAATCACCCTGCTCTGCTCTTTTATTATTACCTGGCTGGGGCTTCCTGTAATTTATTTGTTATTATCCAGAAGCAAGGAACTGAAAAAAGAAGCTCATGCCCAACCTTACAGTCATCGTTGGATACAATTTTTTATTACCAGGCCATACATAAGTATTGCATTTGCCTTATTGCTTATCCTGAGCATAGTATTTATCATACCGCGGCTTTCCACAGGTTTTTTACCTGAAATGGACGAAGGTTCAATTGTGCTGGATTTCGACAGCCCACCCGGAACCTCGCTTGAAGAAACCGACAGGATGCTTTCTAAGGTGGATAATATTATTGAAGCTGTTCCCGAAGTAAAAACATACTCGCGGCGCACCGGCACTCAAATGGGATTTTTTATAACAGAACCAAGCCGGGGCGATTACCTGATTGAGTTGCATAAACAAAGGAGCAGAACTACGGAGGAAGTATCCGATGAAATTCGCCAAAAAGTTGAAAGTTCGGTACCTGCACTGATTGCAGATTTTGGCCAGGTGATTACCGATATGCTTGGCGACCTTATGAGTACTGCTCAACCTATCGAAGTAAAGATATTTGGCGATAACCATGAAAAAATAAAGACCTTATCAAAACAAATAGCCGACAGCCTGAAAACTATTGACGGAACGGCAGATGTTTTCAATGGGATTGTATATGCAGGTCCAATATTAAAGATCCTTCCTAAAGAAGATAAATTAAAGCAATTCGGGCTCAGTTCATCCGATCTGCAAGCTCAAACTCAAACCTGGCTGCAAGGAACAGTTATAGGCACTATTCCGGAAAAAGAACAACTTACCGATATTCGGATGATTTTCCCAATGAATATGAATACGCCTATTGAAAAAATCAGGCAATTTAAAATATGTATTCCTTCAGGCGATTATTTATCCATCAATACATTTGCCCATTTTGAAATACAGAGTGGTGTGGCTGAGATAGAGAGAGAAAATCTGCAAACTATGGGTGTTGTAACAGCACGCTTAAACAACAGGGATTTGGGCAGTGTGATGAAAGATATACAACACAAGCTGGCTACTATAAACCTGCCACCGGCCTACCAGATACGCTATGGCGGGGCCTATGCCGAACAGCAGCAATCGTTTGCAGAACTGTTAAAAATACTCATAGCAGGAGGTTTACTGGTATTTACAGTGGTGCTGTTTATGTTCAAACAGGTAAAAATTTCACTTGCTGTTATCTTTATCAGCCTATTAGGTATTGCAGGAAGTCTTTGGGCGTTACATTTCACAGGAACACCACTGAACGTTGGAAGCTATACTGGTCTGATCATGATTATTGGCATCATTGGTGAAAATTCCATTTTCACTGTCCAGCAATTTTTTTCCGAACTGAAAAACACGACAGTAAACGATGCCTTGTTGTTTGCCATCTCAACACGACTCCGGCCGAAATTAATGACTGCTACCGGAGCTATAGTGGCACTTTTACCTCTGGCACTCGGGATCGGCACGGGCGTTCAGATGCATCAACCTCTGGCAGTTGCAGTAATAGGCGGTTTGGTTATTGCTTTGCCACTGTTGCTAATCGTTTTGCCAAGTTTGTTAAAACTAATTATCAGGGTTAAAAAATGAAGCTCTTTACTCTTCTTATTTTTCTATCAATAACTTTGTTTGTTCATGGTCAACAAAATCCGATGGAGCATACAAAAGATGATACTTTTTGTGATTTATGCCATGAAATGGAGGTTACCTTTTTAACCTACGCGAATACCAACTTGAAAATTCCTTTAGATTCAGTTTGTAAATTGAATACATTGTAAAATAAAACTATTGAAAAATGAAAAATTTATTTTTAATGATCGCTGCCATAGCAGTGTTAAGTCTGGAAGCATACGGACAAAACGTAACTCCGCCAAAAGAAGTGCAGGATGCATTTTCAAAAGAATTTAAAACTGCACAAAATGTGAAATGGGAGCAGGAGGGAAATGAATGGGAGGCCGAATTCAACCTGGAAGGCAATGAAATGTCAGCTAACTATGACAATTCCGGCAATTGGCTTGAAACGGAAACCCAGGTGAAAACAAAAGACCTTCCAGCAGAGATCCATAAAGCGATTAATCTTCAATTTAACGGATGGGAAATTGATGAGATTGAAGGAATTGAAAAGCCTGATTTTACTGGCTATGAGATCGAATTGGAAAATGGGGAAACCGAGACTGAGATAGTAGTTTCATCAACGGGCGAAATAACAATAATAAAGGTAAGCGTTGAAAATGATGACGAAGAGGAAGATGATTAACTGATAATAAACCTGAGAATATAGACTGCTAAATTGGCAGTCTATATCTGTCTTAGACAAGCACACCCTATTCCTATGTTTTAATGCACATTGGCAAAACGCTTATAATCTACGTTTCAACTTAATTTTATCAAAGAGTCTTTTAGCCCGCTCCGTCCCGATGCTTTGAATACCGGCACTGAAGCGGCACTTAAGTGTTTGATATTGAATTACACTCATTCCATTACATGGCTTATATAAAATTGGATAGATAGTATTATACTTAATGTTAAAACTTTTAATTAATAGTATTTCGGTCTAATGGATTTTAGGCTTTGAAATGCTTAATTTTTCATATATCGGGACACTTAGGGAATATCTCCGGATACATTTCAAAAGATCTTCAGAATTTTCCCTCTTCCGAAAGAATTAAATTATTTTTACGAAAACGAATCTGAAATAACGTCATGCCAAACAAAATGTTCTATCAATTCATTTTAATCCTATCAATGCTTACTGTTCACGCATGCTGGCCCGCTAATAATGTGAACGAATATTCACCTGACCATAAGTACATCTTCTCCTCGGGAAGAATAGACAGGGACATTCCGGGAAAACTCCGTTTGATCAGTTCAGGTTCGTATCTTTCCTTTCAATTCAAAGGCACTGAGCTTCGCATGGATATGCAGAATAATTATGAAGTTGACAACCATCATTACATAGCAGTTGAAATGGATGGGCAATACCTCGGAAAACAGAAGGTTGAATACGGAAAATCCAATTTCCGGTTTGCCTCAGACCTTGAAGATGGAATACATAAGGTAGTTATCTGTAAAGCAACTGAGCCTATTTCCGGTTATCTGGAAATAGGTACGATATATTGCAGGGAACTTGTTAAAAATGAAATTCCTCCGACACGAAAGATAGAATATATAGGGAATTCAATCACCTGTGGAGCTCAGTCAGATACATCGCAAATTGGCTGTAATGAAGGAGTTTACCACGACAATATAAATGCCTATCTCGCCTATGGACCGAGAGTTTCGCGGAAATTTAATGCCGATTATGTTCTTAGTTCAGTGTCAGGTCTCGGCCTTACCCGCACATGGAATGCTGAACATCCTGCTATTCCCGAGGTATATGAGAATTTATATTTGACAGAGGACAAATCCAAATGCTGGGAACCGGATGCCTTCTCTCCCGACCTCGTTTCAATTTGCCTGGGTACGAATGATTTTTCAGATGGAGATGGAAGCTATGACAGGAAGCCACTGGACTCCGCTACATTCATAAACGCCTATATGCTTTTTGTAAGATCCATTCACGAACGGTATCCCTCAGCCAAAATATGCCTTCTGAATAGTCCTACGTTCGGTGGCGAATTACGGGAAAAACTTGGTGCATGTATCGGATTTATTACCAGACAAATAAATTCAGAATTGGCTGCGGAAATTATTACATGCTATAGCTTTGAAAAAATATATAATTCAGGATGTACAGGTTACCCGAGTATTGATGAACACGAAGATACAGCAAATGAACTCATACCGTTCTACAGAAGAATAATGGGCTGGCAGGTCAATACAAAATCATTTTTGTTAACTTGGTTAGCATACACGAAAAGAAACATACGTATAGTATGAGATCAGGAAACGTATTATTTCTTATCCTTCACGTGCAATCCGCATTCATTATGTTCGGGGTCCTCCCACCACCATCTGCCGGAACGAAAATCTTCGTCAGGCTTTACTGCCCTGGTACACGGTTGACAGCCAATGCTCGGAAATCCTTTATCATGCAAGGTATTATAAGGTACATCAAATTTTTTTATGTATTTCCAAACATCCTTTTCAGTCCAGTTTAAAAGAGGATTGACCTTAATAACCTGGTGAGTATCCTCCCACTCAACCAGTTTTGTGTTGAAGCGTTGTAAAGACTGATCTTTTCTTAAACCTGTTATCCAGACAGTATTTCCCGGCAATGCTCTTTTCAAAGGTTCAATCTTTCTTATATAACAACACAACTTCCTGTTTTCGATACTTTCATAGAACAAATTGATCCCCTTGCTATTCACCATTTCTTCAACTTTTTCCCTGTCGGGAAAATAAACCCGGATCCGGATCCCAAACTTTTTGTTCGTTTTTTCAATGAGTTCATAAGTTTCAGGGAACAGCCGACCGGTATCAAGCGTGAAAACAGGTATGCACCTGTTGATCTTAAGGATCATATCAGTAAGAACCTGGTCTTCTGCACCCATGCTCGATCCTAAAATTACCTTGTCCGGATAGTTTGTTAAAAAGTAATGCAATATCTCTTCAGCACTTTTCTCCAAAAGATTTTTATTTATTTCACCAACTTTTGTTTTCATTTCTCCATCTTATTATTCAATTTTCTTCTCCTTTTTGAGAGTATTGCTTAGAACAAATAATTCTAAAATACCGGTAACAAATGACCCTATTAATATGCCAACTATTACCTAATTAACATTTTTTCTCTCATGCTAAAGTAGTACTATTTGCTGTTTATTAAGAAACTGATAAACCTCAGATATGTTTAGAAGGAGCTGATAATTTTTTTAAATTCCTCATTCAGTGCGTATTCAGCGATGCGGTCAGGACGACCAAATTCCAACCAGATATTTTCATCGTGTCTGAATCCAAGTATTTTATGAGTTTCCATCAATCGCAAATACAAATCTATAATTGAAAATGCACCCTTTTCTGTTATCAGTTGAAATATTTCAGGTTGAATGATCTGTATTACACTAAAACCTAAGGCATATTTGGCGTTAGCCGGACTTTTTCCAATGATTTCTCCTGTTCTGTTATCTCTCCATCCGCAAAGCTTCATGTTCTCATCGAACAACAATGATCTTGTTGTATTTCTGTCTTTAACTGCCAAAGTTACAAGCGGTTTATGTTTAAAATGAAATTTTATCATGCGCGTTAAATCAAGATCCGTAAGCACATCAACACCCATCATAAGAAAAGGTTCCGTACCATCCAGATAGTCAGCAGCATGAACAATGGCTCCTCCTGTATCCAGGAGCTTTTTTCTTTCATCAGAAAAAGAAATATTGATACCAAACTGGTTATTTTTATGCACGTATTCAATGATCTGGTCGGCAAAATGATGAATATTGATAATGGTTTCCCGAATACCATATTTCTTCAGGTAATTGATCACAAGTTCCAGCATGGTATAACCACCAACTTTAATTAGTGCCTTGGGGATTTCATTTGTCAGGGGTCTTAGTCGCGAGCCAACTCCTGCAGCGAGTATCATTGCCTTCATAAAGAGATTTTCATTTTTTTATGTTTGCAAAGATGTTTCTTTTTATGTGCTTCCTGCTTACAATTTTTACAACAGAACTTTACTGCTTTTACACCTTATTCTTTCTTTTTAATTTTATTCTCCACGCACAGCATTTTTTTCATCACCTGTCTCTGAGATCTCATAATGATTCAATTTTAATTTTATCTTATAATTTTTCAGCATGTATTGGAACAAATACTCAGCAGCATAAACCGAACGGTGTTGTCCTCCTGTACATCCAAAAC